>JAFRCT010000001.1:0-72473 GCA_017404245.1 Candidatus Saccharimonadota bacterium
GGGTGTGGAGGGAGGTATCTTTACTTAAAGATGCGGTTATAGCCAAATTATACCCAGAATCAGCTGATGTATTGGTAAGGAGATTGGTAAAGGAACGGGCACCAGTATTTACAGGCAGTTGCCAACCAGAGGGGCAGATGGTATTATATTTATGTATATTTTTGGAGGTTGTTTTTATGAAAGTGGCAATTTTGGGGGCAGGGGCGTACGGGGGAGCTTTGGGCGAGGTGCTGGAGCGGGCGGGGCATAAAATACGGTTTTATGACCCAATTAAATACAGGGATGTTGCCCTAGACAGTGTAACTAGCTGGAGCGAGATGATACTTTTGGTGGTGCCAGCGCTAAAGGTTAAAGAATTGTTGCGCCAATTTTCGCTTGAGACTTTTTCTAAACATTTAATTGTGGCAACGAAAGGCGTGATGGGGTTGGAGCTTTGGGAGAAGTTTAGGAGTTTTGAGCTAATGGCAGGGCCTGGGTTTGCGCGCGAGATACTTATGGACAAAAAAATTAGGCTTACGCTAGCTAGTAAAAACGGTGTGCTTAAAGAAAGCACAAGTAGAAACTTGGGGGCTGAGAGTTTGTTTCTAGGCACTAATATTTCTTTTGACAAAACAGACGACGTTTTGGGCGTAGCGCTACTTTCGGGGCTAAAAAATATCTATGCAATTGAGGCTGGGAGAAGGGGTTTAGAAGCGGATACGAGCGAGCTGGAGGAATATGTAGAAGATGTGCTACTGGAAGCAAAGCAGTTTTTGATTTATAACGGGGGGTTTGCAGAGACGGTGGAACTGTCGGCAGGGCGAGGAGATTTTTACCTGACGGCGGGGAGCGAGGAAAGTAGAAATTATAGGTTTGGCAAAGAGGTGCTAAGCGCAAAAAAGAAAGTTTTTGAGCGCGGAGCAAACTTCCGAAAAAATAACACGGTGGAGGGGCTATTTGCGGCTGAAGAAATTGAAAAACGGGGACTGTATGTGCCTAAAAATTGCGAAATATTAACAGATGTTTTAAGGAGGATACAAAATGCCACTAAACGCTAAACAAAAAGAAGCGGTGGAGTATATTGAGGGGCCACTACTAGTTTTAGCAGGGCCAGGCACTGGGAAAACGCACCTTTTGTCGGCGAGGGTGGAATATATCCTTAAAAATACTGACACCAACCCAGAAAACATTTTATGTTTGACGTTCACAGAAAACGGGGCTAGCAATATGCGGACGAGGCTTGCTTCTACGGTTGGAGCGGCGGCTAGACGGATAAACATTCACACTTACCATGCGTTTGGGGCAGATTTGCTTGCGCAATACAAAAACTATGCAACGACAGTTTTGCGGAATCTTGACTCAACGATTGATGAGGTGATGCAGTATAAAATTGTTAAGGAGATACAAGAAGATTTGCCAGCACTAGACATTCTTAAAAGTGGGGCGACAGGCGATATTGTAAGTACGATTGCTTCGGCAAAAAGTGCTAGGTTGACAGGGCAAGATTTGGCTAAAATTGCCAAGGAAAATATTAAATTGTCGGAAACAATTAGTGCGGAAGTGTCGCCGATTTTGGAAGTGGCAAAACCAAGACTTAGGTTTGTGGAGGCTTTGGAGCAGATTTATAACCCAATTTTGGAGGTGCTAGCGAGGCATACGACAACAAAAAATATCATAAATGATATAGAACCTGTGGCAAATGTGCTAGCCAGAGATTTGAAACGAGTGATAGATGCCGAGAGAAATAGCGACAAGCCTAAGGTTACGCCACTTTCGGCATGGAAAAATGCCAACTTCGAAAAAGACGACGAAGGACATTATAGGCTAAAAGACCGTATCGCCAACAAAAAACTGCTGAGCCTTGGCGGTATTATGGAAAAATACGACGCACGGCTAGAGAAAGAGGGGCTGTATGATTTTGCGGATATGATTGAGCAGGCTATAGAGGCGCTTAAAAAAGACAAGGGCTTTAGGCTAACCGAGCAAGAAAAATATCAGTATATTTTGCTGGATGAGTTTCAGGACACTAACCCAAGCCAGTTTGAAATTATTAAACTTTTGACTGACTACGAAGAACCTAATGTGATGGCAGTGGGCGATGATGACCAAGCGATTTTTGAGTTTCAGGGGGCAGATGCGTCGAATTTGTTGACATTTCAGCAATATTATGGTGCGAAGGTGGTAACTTTGACAGAAAATTATAGAAGTAACCAAGAAATTCTGGATTTGTCAAGGCGAGTGGCGGACCAAATTGACAATAGTTTTGCAAAAAATCAAGGTGTAGAGAAAACCTTGGTGGCCGTGAAAGGCGTGGGGGCAGAAATCTCGAGGCATGAGTTTTTGACGAGCGATAGCGAGTATCAGTTTGTGGCGAGTAAAATATCCGAGCTAATTAAGAGCGGAGTGCTACAAAAAGAGATTGCAATTATTACGCCAAAGCACAAATATATTGCGCCACTTCTTCCCTTTTTGAAAGAGCAAAAAAATATAAACATTGCCTACGAAAAAAAGGATAATTTGATGGAGGACCCAAGATTGTCTGAGGTTTTGACGCTTGCTAGGTTTGTGTTTGATTTGTCGCAAGGGAAAAACGTTTCAAGCAGGCTACTGGAGATTTTGGCGTTTCCCTTTTGGGGAGTGCCGCCTAGCGAGGCGATTAGTGCGGTTTATAGAGCTAAGGCTGACCATAAGGCGGGCGTGGATTATTTGGTAAAGGCCGACTCGCCGAAACTTAGGGATTTGGGGCAGTTTTTGAGTAAGCTGGCGATGCTTAGTTTTGATACGCCACTAGAGCTAATGATGGATTATATGGTAGGGACGGTGGCGGTGAACTTGCCAGACGAGATAAGCGACAATAATGTGCCAGATGTGTCTAAGGAAGGTGCGCTGATGAGGGACGGTAGAGAGTTTAGGTGCCCGTTTGTAGAATATTATGGCCATGAGCAGGGCGAGTATGAAACTTTTGAGCTATACGAAAACTTAGCGGTGCTTAAAGAAACGATTTTGGCGCATAGCAAGGAAAAGAACTTGCGACTAAAAGATATGATTGTAATGCTAGACGATTATAAGTTGGCGGGGGCAGCGCTGATGAACACTTCGCCATACAGAGATAGCGAAGATGCGGTACAGATTGTAACGGCGCATAAGAGCAAGGGGCTGGAATATGAATATGTGTTTTTGGTGGCAACCGATAACATGAGTTGGGGTAAGGCTAAGGGCAACAACAACACCTTGGCATTACCAAAGAATGTGGTGCAAATTAGGCATACGGGCATAACAGACGACGAGCGGTTGCGCTTGTTCTTTGTGGCGCTAACGCGGGCCAAGCGGGTGCTGGTTGTTTCTAACAGCCTTAAGGATTTTGCGGGTAAAAGCCCAGCAAGATTGGACTATTTGGAAGAGTATGTTGGGGAGGACGGGGCGGTGATGTCGCCATTTGTTGGCAAAGTTAAACAACATTATGAAGATTTGGCGAAGTTGCGACAAGAAACCGACCTTAGAAAAACTTGGCGGTCGGCTTATGCTAAACTTACGCCAGAGCTAAGGCCGATTTTGATGGCTAGGATGGAAAATTACAAATTGACGGCCAGCGATTTGACGGAATTTGTGGACGTAAGTTATGGTGGGCCGATGCAATTTTATGCGGACAAAGTTTTGAGGGCGCCAAGGGAGCCAGCGACGGAGAGTATGGTGTTTGGGACGCTAGTGCATGCGGTTTTTGAAAAAATTACGAACGAAAAAATAGACGACGCTGAGGCGGTGGAGTTTTATAGAAAAGAGGCAGAAAAGTCGGATTTAACAGATAAGGAAGTGAAAAATTTGCTAGAAAAAGGCGAGTCGGCGTTAAAGATTGCGCTGGATAGTTTCGGAAGTTTGATTCGCGCTCAAAACGGGCGAGCTGAGGTGGACCTTAGGGCGGAACATGCGGAAATTGGTGGAGTGCCAGTTACGGGCAAGTTAGACCATATTGAGGTGAATGACGAAGCTAGGACTATGGAGATTTATGACTACAAAACGGGCAAATATCACAAGGAAAAATGGGGGTCGGTGGCGACGCTTTATAAATATAGTTTGCAACTAGGGTTTTATAAGCTGATGCTAAACAATGCACCGAGCTTTAGGAAATATAAGGTAACTAGGGGGCATATATTGTTTGTAACGCCAGATGAGGAGGGTAAGGTGTATGACAAGGTGCTGGATTTTGATGAGTGGGCGGAAAGTGGCGAAGAAGAAAGATTAAAAAAGCTAGTTAAGGCGGTTTATGGGCAGGCGACGTCGCTGGGTTTTTTGGATGATGAAGAACTAAAAATAGAGGCAGACAAGAATAAGGGGCTTAAGGACGTTAAAGATTTTATTGAGCTTTTGCTTGCTAAAACGTTAGAAATTAAGTAAAATACATATATCTTACTGAAGGGGGGTGAGATATGTGGGATTCTTTGACGGACTGCTGGGCGGTAACGACCTGGTGATTCGTGACCAGAAAACTGGTGAATCCAGAACCTTTGACAGAACCAAGGCTGGATACGCAGCGGCACGCGACTACCAGCGGACGGTAGTAGAGCGTGGTCATGAAGTGGGCGATGACAATTCGGGGTCGCTTAGAGCGATTGACGATTATCTTGGCCCGTTGACTAAAAAGCGTGGCGGCTGGTTCTAACGACTTGGGGCGTAGGAGGCGCCCCTTTTTCATGCGTGGGATTTTTTAGAAGTAGAGGCTTTGGGGTGGGTTTCGTAATAGTTGGCGATGGCTTTGTGGAGGGCCTGATGGCCTAAAACCGAGCAATGAAATTTGTGTTCGGGTAAGCCGCCAAGGAAGTCGCAGATTTCTTTGGCAGTGATGGCTTCGGCGGCTTTTAGGGTGCGGCCTTTGGCTAACTCGGAGAGGGCAGATGTGGAGGCAATGGCCGAGGCGCAACCATAGGTTTTCCAGCCGATGTCAGCAACGACGTCTTCGCCAGATGAGTTCTTTTTGACGCGAATTTTGATGAGCATTTGGTCGCCACAAACGGGGTTGCCAACGATTCCCTGCCCGTCGCAAGGCCAAGTAGATTCGTCGCCCATGAGAAAGTTGCGGGGGTTTAGAAAATGGTCTTTGACGATGGAAGTGTAAGCCCAGGTTTTTTCTAGGGGTGAAGTTTGGTGGGTTGAGCTAGTTGACATTTGACTCCTTTTTTATGGTGGACATGGATTCGATTTTTTGAACGATAGGGGGAAGTGCGAGCATGAGTTTCTTGATGTGGGCCGATTTGGCGTCTAAATTGAAGCTAAAACGGACGGAACCGTGGGCGATTTCGGCGTCGTGGTACATGGCCATAAGTACATGCGATGGCTCGAGGTCGCCAGAGGCACAGGCGCTGCCCGTGGATACGGCGAAGCCAGCTAGGTCGAGGTAAAGCTGGGTGGACTCGCCTTCGGCGGCAGGAAAAGACACGGCTAGGACGTTGGGGAGGGATTCTTGAGGCGAGGCAGGAGTGAGGATGATGGTTTGGGGGAGCTTTGCGAGGAGTTGGGTTTTTAGCTGACTTACAAGAGGGCGAATGGAAGTTTCGTAGGCGAGGGGAGTGTGATTTTGCTTAGCAAGGCTACATGCTTTGCCAAAAGCGGAAGCTAAAATGGCATTTGAAGTGCCAGCGCGGCGGTGATTCTCTTGGGCGCCACCAAGAATAAGTGGTAAAAAGGGGGCGCCAAGTTTGACAAAAAGCACGCCAATGCCAACGGGGCCGCCGAGCTTGTGGGCAGAGAAAGTTAAATAGTCAACGCCTAGGTCTTTGACGGAGACTGAGAGTTTGCCGACGGCTTGGGTGGCGTCGGTGTGGAGATAGATTTTTCTAAAACCTTGGTTTTTGTAGGCGCTAATTAGTTGGGAGATTTTTTTGACAGGCTCGACGGAACCAGTTTCGTTGTTGGCTAGCATGACCGAAACGAGAATTTTTTGTTTGGGGTTTTGTTTGAGGAGTTTGTTTAGAGCGGATTCTAGGTGGCTTAGGCTAATGATGCCAGTTTTTGACACTGGGATTAAAAGAGCGGGTTTGCCATAGGCTTTGGCAGGAGCAAGGACCGAGGGGTGTTCGATGGCGCTAGTGATGATGGGGCAGTCTTTAAAAGTGTGCATAACGGTGTTGTTGGCTTCGGAACCGCCAGAAGTAAAAATGATTTCTAGGGGGGTGGCGTCAATTAGGTTTGCGACTTGGGTGCGGGCGGTTTCTAGGAGATGTTTGGCAGTGGAGCCTAAAGTGTGGAGCGAAGAAGGATTACCGAGTTCGCCGTTTGAGGACAGTTTTTGGAGTTTGGCTAGATGTGTGGCGATTTGGGGCAGGAGCGGACGAGTGGCGGAAGAATCAAAATAAATCATGGGTATATTATAGCACTAATTTTAGAGAGGTTTTGAGCCATAAAAAGCTGGGGAAGGGGGAAAAGGGGAACGAGCTAGCGAGCGACGCAGCGGACATAGACACTAGGAGCGCAAAGTAGGGGTAGCTTTAGAGGGTGCAGGCACGTATGCCTAAACTAACATTTTAAGACCCAAAGATGGAGTACCCCTGATTTTTACAAATATCGTTTAGGAAGTAGCTAGGTTTCTAGATGTTCCTAAAGATAAGGCTCATGCTTATTATAACATACTTTGAGGCTTAGTTGGGGGATTTGGCGCGAGAAAAACCGTCGTAATAGTTGGTTTTAACTTTGGGGTGGCCAATGGCGTTAGCGGCAGCTACGATATCTTCGACGTTGTCGGTGAGTTTGTAGATTTTGCGGTCGGCTGGGTTGATGGTTTTTAGAGCAGTCATTTTGGTGGCATAAAAGCGGTCGAGCGGACGCCAGAAAGATTTGCCAAAGAGGAACATGGGCATTTTGGGCATTTTGCCCTCTTGCATTAAGATGAGGATTTCGGTAAATTCGTCCATGGTGCCAAAGCCGCCTGGAAAAAAAACATAAACTTTGGAACTCATGGCGAGCATAACTTTGCGAGCAAAAAAGTATTCAAATTGGAGCATGTCGGTTAGATAGGGGTTGGGGTGCTGCTCGTGAGAAAGAGTGATGTTTAGGCCAATGGAACGGCCACCATATTCAAAAGCGCCACGGTTGGCGGCTTCCATGATACCAGGGCCGCCGCCCGTAATGACAGCATGGCCGTTTTCGGCAAGACGTTTGCCAAGCTCGCGGGCGGCTTTGTAGTAGCGGTTGGTTTCTTTGAGGCGAGCGGAACCAAAGATGGTTACACCTTGGGGGTAGGTGCGAACAATGCGAAGCCCTCCGAGCAAATCTTTGGCGTAGGCTTGAGCGCGGTCGTAATCGGCGGCCTCGAGGTCGGCGAGGAGGTTTTGTTGCTGTTTGACAGATTGGGGGTTAATTGGCTGTTCCATAAGTTTCCTTAGTTTATAAGTTGAATTGGCATGGGGTGAAGGCTAACATTGTTAGATAAAATGCCGCCTTTGGCACCAAGATGTTGAACCACGGAAGTGGAATTGGCGCTGGCAAAAATAAGCGAGCTTCGGAAACTTTTACCGCTAGCGAAGGCTGCTAGAAAACCTGAGCCAAAGGCGTCGCCCGCACCAGTAGTGTCTTTGATTTTGGCGTCTTCGTAGATGCCGAAACGGTAGGTGGTTTTGCGATTGGTGGCAATGCCGCCCATAGCGCCATCGGTAATGATAACTAGGGGGGTGTAGTTTTTGAGTTTATTTAATAGTTCTTCAAGAAGCGAGCCGCCCACTAGCGAGGCCGCTTCGTGCTTATTTAGGAGTAAGACGTCGATGTCGGGGAGTAAACTTAAGAGCTGACGAGGGTTGGCTAGTTCTAGGACGCCTGGATTAAACATGATTTTGGTGCCCAAAGCTTTGGCTTTGTCGATAAAACGCACCAAAGCGCCCATGTCGCCACGTAGGGTGGTGATGTAGAGCCAATCGGGGAGAATGAGGTCGAGGTCGCGTTCGGACACATTGGAAAAACGAGAGGAAATGCCTCGGTAGGTTAGAATGGTGCGCTCGCCAGATTTGCTGTCGAGCAGAATAATGGAACAGCCAGTTTTTTGACGGGTGCTAATTGGTGTGGAAATAAAACTGGTGTCGACACCTTCTTGGTCTAAAAGAGCAAAAATAGCTTCTCCAGCGGGGTCGTGAGCAACGTTGCCAAGAAAGATGGCTTCGTGCCCAGAGCGGGCAAAGGTAACAGCACTGTTGGTGCCGCCACCACCTACGAAGAAGCTGATTTTGTCGATGTCGTATTTGCTACCGATTTGGAGCGATTTGAAAAGACTGATGTTTCCTAGTTCGATGGAGCCAAAATCGTCGCGGTCGATGAGGTAGATGTCTTGTAAAGCCGAACCAAGCGAAACGATGCGCGCCATTAGATGTTGACTCCTTGTTTGTCGGCTTCGGCTACGAGGTCGGCATAGGCTTTGGCTGGGTCTGGGGAGTTGGAGATAGCCGAGCCAACGTTGATGACATCTAGGCCAGTGTGGGCAAGCGTGCGAACGTTTTTGAGGTTGGCGCCGCCATCCCAGCCAATTTCGATGTCGGACTTTAGGCCTCTTATGATGGAAACTTTTTCGGTTTGAAGCATGTTGGCAACGCCGCCTTGTTGACCAAGACGCCCAGCAAAAATTAGGCAATGGTCGGCAGCTTGAATGTAGGGCGCAATATCGCCTGGAAAAGTTTGTTTGAGTATGGCTACGCCAGATTTGATACCAGCTTGTTTGAGAGTAGCAAAGACGGGCAGGAGGTTTTCGTTGGTTTCGGCGTGAAAGATAACTAGAGCTGGGTGGATTTTGAGAATGGTGGCAAGATGTTGAGCGGGGTTCATAACCATCATGTGAAGGTCGATAGGGGCAAAACCTTGTTGCCACCAGATGTTGGATTCGTCGATGGTAAGTGTTGGCGCAAAACTACCATCGCAAATGTCGACTTGGATGCGTTTGGCGAACTTTGAGTAGGTTTCTAGCTGTTGGCGGCAAAGGTTTTTGTCGTTAGTGAGAATGGTGGGGACAATTTCGGCCATTAGCTTGGCTCCTTATCTAAGCGTTTGATACGGCGGAGATGGCGAGGTTCGTTAGAAAAAGGGGTGTTTAGAAAAGCATCAACTAGGGCGAGGGTATCTTCTAAGTGCTTTTCGGACTCGAGTGGGTCTTTGGCTTCGGCTAAAGCGTCGGCGGATAGGCAAAGCACATTGGCGTCATTGTGGGCGCGGGCAAGTTTGGCGGTTTCTAGGGAAGTAACAATGGCGGCGCGAACGCCCTTGAAGCGATTGGCCTGTATAGATACGCCGATGGCGGAACCGCAGACTAGCACTCCAAACGAACCAGGGTGGGCCAGCACAGCTTTAGCTACGGCGATGGCACCGTCGTTGTAATCGTCGGTGGGGTCGTAGGTTCTTGGGCCGAGGTCGGTAAACTCTGGATAGGCTTCGCGAAGTTTGTTTTTGAGCGCGAAGCCACGATGGTCGGAAGCGATGAATACGCTTGGCATTAACGACCTTTCCCAAAATCGGCGGCTAGCTCGACAAGACGGTTGGAATAGCCCCATTCGTTGTCGTACCAAGCCACGACCTTAATGAGATTGCCACCTACGACGTCGGTGAGAGGAAGGTCGATGATGGAAGAATGAGCATTGCCACGGAAATCGGTTGAGACTAATTCTTCTTCGGTGGCATCGACGATACCCTCGTAGTATGGCTCGCGGACAGCTTTCTTTAGGACTTTGTTGAGCTCTTCTATGGTAGTATCGCGTTTGATGACGGCAGTGATGTCGGCGAGAGAGACTACGGGAGTGGGGACGCGGACAGAAAGACCATTAAACTTGCCTTTGAGCGAAGGAATGGTAAGAGCGGCGGCTTTGGACGCACCTGTGGTGGTGGGGACGATATTTTCGGCGGCGGCACGAGCTTCGCGAAGGTCTTTGGCGGGAGCGTCCTGAAGGCGTTGAGAAGCGGTGTAAGAGTGGACGGTGGTCATCATGGCTTTTTCGATGCCAAAGTTATCTTCGAGGATTTTCATGACGGGAGCGATACAGTTAGTGGTGCAGGAAGCGTTTGAAAGGATGACATCAGTAGGCTCGACGGTGTCTTCGTTGACGCCAATTACGACAGTGCGAGCGCCTTCGCCTTTGGCGGGGGCAGAAATGACAACTTTCTTGGCGCCAGCGGTGATGTGTGCACGAGCTTTGACTGGGTCGGTGAATAAACCAGTAGATTCTATAACGACATCCACATCAAGTTTGCGCCAAGGCAAGGCGGCAGGGTCTTTTTCGGCAAAGACGGGGATGTGGCGAGTGCCTACGATGAGATTTTGCTCATCGTAGCTGACTTTTTTGTCGTAGATGCCGTACGAGGAATCGTACTTGAGTAGTTTGGCAAGGGTTTTGGTGTCGGTGAGGTCGTTGATTGCGACAATTTGAACGTCGTGCCGTTCGAGGGCGATTTTGAAAGCATTTCTGCCGATACGGCCAAAGCCATTGATTGCGATTTTTACCATAAAATACCTCCTGAATATACTTATGTATATTATACAGGAGGTATAGTTTTTTTGCAAGCGGTTTAGGCGCGGGCAAAATGGGCAAAAGCGCGGTTAGCTTCGGCCATGCGGTGGCAATCTTCTTTCTTTTTGAAAGCAGCACCTGTGGAATTGTAGGCGTCAACAATTTCGGCTTCTAGGCGTTTAGCATAAGACATGCCACTTCTTGCGCGCGCAGCTTGAACAAGCCAAGTAAAGGCAAAATGTTGCTGACGGTGGCCAGAAATTGGAAAAGGAATTTGGTAGTTGGCACCACCGACGCGGCGAGACTTAACTTCGAAATCGGGGGAGACATTGGCCAAGGCTTTTTCGAAGACGGCTACTGGGTCTTCGGACTTGAGCTTTTTGGCGGCTCCTTCGATAGCGGCATATACGGCGCGTTCGGCAGCTTGTTTTTTGCCGTCGAGCATGGACTTGTGGATGAGGCGCTCGATTAAAATGGATTGGTATTTGCGGTCGGGCAAAACTTTGCGGGTGAGGGATTTAGTGGTTTTTCTAGGCATGGTTATTTCCCTTCTTTCTTGGCGCCGTATTTAGAGCGGCCTTGTTTGCGACCTTGGACACCTTGTAGGTCGAGTGTGCCGCGTACGATATGGTAGCGGACACCAGGGAGGTCGGGTACACGACCACCGCGCACGAGGACAACGGCGTGTTCTTGGAGATTATGACCTTCGCCACCGATATAAGCCCAAACTTCTTGGCCGTTAGTGAGGCGAACGCGGGCTACTTTACGTAGGGCTGAGTTTGGTTTTTTGGGGGTTTTGGTGGTAACTTTGATGCAGACGCCACGTTTGAGTGGGGCGGCTTGGTCGTAGTAGCGGGTTTTTAAGGTGTTAACGATAGACCCAAGAGCAGGGGACTTCGATTTTTTGCTAGCCTTTTTGCGAGGCTTGCGAATCAACTGGTTGATTGTTGGCACAGTTTTTCTTCCTTTTAGGTTGGTATGGGGCTTGGGCTTTTACAGCAGTGGGCACAAGCATGAAACTCTTTTACTATTATACTCCTTTTTGCTGTTTTTAGCAAGAGCTAGTAGCGAGGAGCGATTTTTCTGATGTAGGTGGTAATGGGTTGGTTGACACTAGTGGCCTCGCTATAGCTAGACAAGATGACGGACGGTGAGTAGTTGAAGATTTCTGCTGGTTGAGGGGTGGCGTTAAAGACTTCGGCGCCAAAGGTGCGGCGGAGGTAGAGACTTTCGGCAACGACTGGGCCAGAAACATAGAGTTGGTTTGTACAAGTGTTGGCGCTAAGGTTGGAGCTGGTGTAGGGGGTGCCGTTTGGGGTAGTACAGGAATTAAAGGTGCCGTTTGCTAAGAGCCAGGCGTCGATGCGAGAAACATTTTCGCTTACGTTGATATTGCCGTCCGAAACGATGATTATGAGTGGGACGCGCGAGTTGGAATAGGCGCGGTTTTGGGCGATTTCGATGTTTTCAGTGATAGTGATGGAGCCTCCGTCGGAGCCTGGGTAGACGATAATTGGAACGCTAGCGTAGATGCCTGGATCGACGGTAACATTGGCGTTTGCGAAATTGCTTAGGCTTAGAGTGTAGTTTCCGTTGGAATCTTGGTTGGTGAGCTTTATAACTTTAAAGTGCTCGGAAGTGGTGTCGGTGGACGGGTAGCGCGCGCGGACTTTGGTAATAATGTCGGAGCCACGACTGATGTTGGAGCCGGCTTGGTTTAGCTTGGTTTGATTGCCCCTTTGGCATTCGGTATTTGTGATGGTGAGCGGAGAGATGCCGCACATTATGTTGGTAGAAGAAGGCACGCCTTGAGCGATAGCGGCGCCAGAAGCCATGCTGGCAATACTGGAGCGGCCATTTTTGTCGGAACCGCCGATGAGAGCAAAGTCTCCCCACGAGCCATATAAGCCCTTTGGAACAGTGTTGTATTTAGTAATGGTGCGGGTTTTGGGGACAGATCTGGTTTCGGTAACGTATTCGCATTGCGACGTGCCAAGGTTTGCAAATTGATTGGTTAGTTGGTCGATTGTGGCGGAGTTGTAGGCGGAAAGATTGGGAATGTCGAATGACTGTATACTAACGTCGGAATAAATATGGAAGTTGCGGTTGGGGTTGTCACTAGCAAAACTTCGAATGGCCCCATGCAATGATGATTCTGGAGAGGCGGTGGTTTCAAGAATGATTATGTATTGGTCTTGTTCGGGTATATTTGAATTGTTTAGATTTTCTAGGATTTTGTCTTGGCCGAATGGTTGCCAAGTGTCATGTGCGGATGCATCGAGATGGGCTTCGATATGCAAATCAACATTGTTTTCTGCGCAAGTACTAGAGCTACATTCGGTGGTTATTTTTTTGAAAGCTTCGCAGTAGCTCATTATGCTTACTTTGCCGCCGCTGCGTAAGATTGAGCTAGCAATTTGTTTAGCGGCGTTAACGGCGGCTGGGTAACTAGTTTGACCGTCTTTGTCCATGACGATAACTGCTTCGATTGGTCTTGAGCTACTAGTAGGAACGCAGGTGGTAACTTCTTCTTCCTCGTAATAGGTTTCTTGTTCTTGGGTGGTTTGGACTTCGTAGCTTCCCGTTAGTGAGGTGTTGATGCCACCATTGGTTTGGACGGAGCCTCCCCAAACTTGGAACATGGGCTTTTTGCCGACTGCAGTACAAACTGGTGCCGAAACAGTCCAAAGGTTATTGAAGCCGTTTTCGTGGCCATTGCCAGAATCGGTGGGTTTGATGGCCATGGCGATACAGAATCTACTACCAACGCTAGAACTGCTAGCAACGGCAGAGCGGGTGAAGTTGGCGGAATATTGGCTGTCGTTTGGGTAGTAAGTGCTGGCAGTAGTGGCGCCGTTTTTGCCGATTGATTGGGAGGTTTCGGTAGGAACGCAGTTACTGACAGTGAAGCCGTTTTTGTTGAAGAATGTGCAGGGGTCGTTGGTGGTGCCACCAGCTAAAGCGCCCGGGACAGTACTGTCGCCTGACAGGGTAAAGGTGAAGGTTTGGTAGGTGGCGTTGGGGATGGAAGTGAGGAGCTGGTTTTCTTGGTGTTTTTTGACTTTAACGTCAAAGGATGCGCTAAGTATTCCACCTTGGTAGACGATGCCGTTTTCTGCGGAAGTGGAAGTTTGGGAAGCGGCGATGCTTTCTATTTCGAAGTTGTATGGGCGATAGAGAGAGATACAGGCTTGGCTAGTGCCGATTAGGTTGTTGGACACGAGGCTATGTTCGTTGTTTATGATGAAGTTTTGGCCAGGAATTTTTTGGCCACCCAGCATATAGTAGCGTGCACGCATGGTATAGGAGCTGGAGAGGAAGTGAATAGGCTCGCAGAGTTGTTGGGTTTGCCCAACGTTTAGGCCAGAAACGTTTTTGGTGGAAGTATGGGTGTTTGTTTGGCCGTTTGATAGACTGCTTATATTGGTGGAGCTAGATAGCTGGGTAATTGAGGGATTATTGGCGCCTAGGAGATATTGGTATGCGGAGTCAGCGGCGGGAGTGCGAGCATCATCAGTGTGATAGAAGTTGCCTCTGGAAACTTGGTGGGAATACTCAACTTGGGCGTTGTTAGTGTAGATGTCGTAGGTGTTGCTGGCGGAGTTATAAGAGTAATCGATGCCAGGTGTGCCGTTAATGGTGGCAGTGGAAACGGAGGTTAGAAGCACTGTGCCGTCGTCAATCATTTGGGAGCCTGGGCGACCAAATTTGGCGCAGATTTCTTGGGTTTGACCTGTGTCGTATGCGGGGGTAATGTCGCCCGTAGATTCGATGGTGAAAGTTTGTGAGGTAAAGGTAACGTATTCACAGATTGTAACTTTGGCGCCTGGCTCTAGCGTGGCGGTACCACTAGAAGTTACTAGCGGAGTGTTATCAGAAACGGTTAGGGTAATTGGTAGGCTTTGGTTTTGTGTACTGTTGATGGTGCCATCAGGGTTTTCTATGATGGTTTTTTGGTGCTTGGTGTAGGATGTGGTTAGGTCGGTAGCGCCAGTGCGGGTGAATTTGTGTGAGAATGTGTAGTCGCGAGTACCCTCAGTTGAGTAGGAGAATTCGGCTGGAGTGGAAGTGTAGGGCGTGTTGTCGGCTATAAGTTTAGTGGTGGCACTGATTTTTTCTTCTTTGGAAGCAGCTTTGCTTAAAGTAACGCAGATTTGCGAAGAAACTTTGTCATCGCCCCGCCCTGCCGAGCTGCCGTTTGACACGAGATAGTCATAGTAGTCGGGTTTGAGGATGAGGCGGCCACAGAGAGTGTCGGTGGAGCCTTGATTAAGCTGATAGTTGGTAAAGGAATCATCGCGAATGCAGTAGAAATTGCCATCAGAATTGAGATTGGTATAGTTGCTGCTTCCCGTGAACGAACATGGTGCTTGGTTTGTGGAATTATTGCGATCGGAATTTGCTAAAAGATTTGACCCACCATACTCTGGGATGGTTGTTGGCCAGCTGGCGCCACCATCAATTGAAACTCCACCTTCGTGCGAGAAAGCTTCGGTTTTGTTGATGGTGCCGTTGCCAAATTTGGCAAATTCTACAAAGCGTACCCAATAATCTTCGTTGCTTTCGGTGTTGTAGTTTATGGTTTTAGTGCCGTTGCCTTCGTCGGAAGTAACTGAAGCCTCAAAAGTAGCTGGGCGATTAAAAGCGTCTCCGGCTGATTCGCCGTTAACTTTTTTGTACAAAAGGACCGTGGATTTGGTGACGGCACTTTGGCGACGCTTGTTGGGTGAGGGGTTGGTGATTTCTATGCAGACGTTTGAGGACCTAGTATAAGGGCTAATGGCTGTAACGCTTGAGGTGTTGGCGTTATCAATGGAAACGGTGCCTGGATTAACCGTAATGCGTTCACAGACGGTGATGGTTTCGCCCGCAGGGACGTTTACCGTGTATTCTAGGGAATCGTCGGAGATTAGCAGACCAGATTCGCCATTCATGTTAAGACTAATTGAACCGCTGCCAACTTGGCTATAGCTGGAGCCGCCATTTTCTGAGCGCTCGATAGTGTAGCGGATGTTGCCTAGCGCCCCATTGAAATTGCCAGAAATTGACTCTAGGTTGATTTTATGCACGAAAGATGGGCTGTAGGTTACGTAAGAAGCGTCGGTGTCGGTTCGTGTAGTAATGCCTCTGAGGGTGTTGTTGCTGTTTGGGGTGGCACTGTAGTAATCGCTAGTGGAAGTAAGTTGGTTAAAGTTTTCGGCTATCACTTTGGACTCGGTGGGGAGTTTGGCTTGAGAGGTGGTGGGTTGGGCTGGTTCTTGCTTAAATTTGACGCAGACCATGGACACGACTTGGTCGTTTCCGTTTCGGTAATCGTTGTTTGCTTGCACAACAAGAGTTTGGGGGTGGTGGACGATGCGCTGGCAGACGATGGCTATACTGCCGTTTTGAGGGGCGTCAGAATCGTAAGACAGGGTGTGGTGCACAGAGAGGTTGGGACCAGCTGTAAGTGGTATCTGTGAATAGCTTGATGTATCAATGTTAACCCAACCACTGTCGTCGGCATCATTGATGATTTTGCGTTGTTCGATGGTGTATGATGCGGCTGGAGAAAGAAAATCTCTTATGGGACCAGAAAGATAGTTTGAGTAGACTGTATGACTGAACTGAATACGTTCGGAGCCATAGAGAGTGCCTAGGTCTAGAATGTCGTTTTCTGTGGGGTAGTCGTTGGCTGGATATTGAGAGGAACTACGAGTTAGAGATGGCACTTCTTGTGCTTGCTTGTGAACTTCGCTAAAGGTGGTGTAGTTAAAGTTGGTTTCTAGATTTTGTGGAGTGTTGGTGTTTGTGATGTTGGCGCAGGCTATGGAGGAGACCTCTAAGGTGATAGCGGTCTCTCCAGAGAGCGAGCCATTTGCTTGAGGGATACCCTTAAAAGTGCCTGGACTAACGGTGATTTTTTGGCAGACTTTTCTGGTTTGGCCGTCTTCTAGAGTAATGGGGCTATTAAGGTAAGATTTATAGGAAGAGTATTCGGTGCCAGCAAGATCACCTGCGGATTGCAAAGTGGCGGAAGACCTCCAACCGTTGCTGATATCGGTCCATGAGCCGTCATCTAGCTGTTCTTCGACTTTGTGCTGTAAGGTTTTGGTGATGGTGGGAGTAACAAATGCTAGATAGTAACGATGCTGGAAAACTAAATCTGAGAAAGAATTGTCTCTGGTGCTGATGGCGATTGCGGTTTCGTTAGTTCCGTCCGATGAGGCCGTGGCGCTAGTGGGGCTTCCGCTTACGGAACTTACTTTGCTTTGCGAAACAGTATTATAGGTTTTTTCGGCGGGGGGGTCTAGTGCGGGGCGATAATATTCGACGCAAGCCAAGGAATTGCCCCATACGCCGTTTCCTGCGAAGTTATTGTTTGAGCCAGTATAGCTGGTGCCTGTATAGGTTAGGTGTTCGCAGACTCGAATAGTTTGACCTGGGCCAATTGAGATTTGAGTGCCGTTTTTAGTGGAGTTGATGGTGGCGCCAGTGTTGCCTGTGGCTAGGTTTATATAACCGTTGCCAGCGTTTTCTGAGCTACCGCCTGTAACGGCTCTGGTGATGCTGTAAGAGACATTTTGTAGGTTGACGCTCGAGCCGTCGGTGGCTTGAGCTGTAAGCTTATGAGAAAAAGAGGGGGAAATAATGCTAGTTGTTTCTGGGAGAGTTACTTTTTTGATGTCGGCGGCGGTTTCGATACCATTTGATGGGTAGTTGCTACTTGCGCGAGTGATGTCGCCGTTTCCAGAAACGTTGGGACTTCCTGTGGTGGAGGAAGTAACATTGACGGTGGTTAGTGGAGCTTCGAGATTGGCGCAGACAATACTGGCTACTTCATAACCACCATTCTCTAGAGAGGGTGCAGAGCAATAGTTGGTACAATTGGCAGTATAGGCGGCATGTTGGACGAGCAACATTTCGCAGACACGATTTGAAGTTGTGGATACGGCGTGCTTGCCTGTGGTGTTTAGCCAATTATCCCCATTTGTGGTAAATAGGCTGCCTATACGGTTGCCCCCTTGATACTGCCAATTGCCATTGCCCTCTTTACGATAGATGGTATATGTTAACATCGTATCCGTTCTAGGGGTTCGATTGATGGTTTGTGATAAGATTTTGTGTTCGAAAGCTGGGGTAAAAGTGGAGGAGCTGGCAGAGCCTGTTATATTGGCCTCGGCATAGGAACATTTCCCAACGAAGCTTCCGTAATCTCCTAACATCTCGGACGTGCAGTTGCCGATTGGGCCAGAATAAGTGCTAGCGGTAGCTTTGGCGGGGCTAGAGGAGCTGTTTTCAAAAACTTGAGATTGAGCATCGTTTTTGCCGATGACTAGAGTTTGGGGGGTGGAAGTGGGAAGTGTAAAGGTGATGTATGAAGGTGAGGCTCCGCATCGGGTGGTGTCTGTGTAACATCTAAAGACATAGATGACTCTTTGGTATTTGCCGTTACCTAGAGACGTACCGTTAGCTTGGGCGTCTTGTTTGGCGCATTCGACATCTAGGTTGCCACTGATTGGTGTGAGATAGTCGGGATTTTTGCTAAAGACGCGGTAGCCTGCTTGAGAGCCTGGTAACCCTAAGCCTTCGGTGCTGCCAGCTGTGCTGCCTCTGTCTAGAGTGTAACTATTTAGTTTTCTGATGCCGCCGCTTGTGATGCATGGATAAAGGTAGTTACTAGACGTAGAAAGCTCGTCGTTTAAGTATGAACGAAGTGTGCTCCAATCATAGGTGGTACTGCTAGTTAAATCCATGCCGCCGACGGTTCCTGTGGTGAGAATTCTAGTTTTGTAACCTTTAGCGTCGTAATTATAGTCGTTATGGTTGTCGAACAAGGCACCGTGGACGTAAATGGTTTTGTTGCCTGAGGCGTTTGTGAGGTCGATGGTTTCTGAAAGGTTAAATGCAGAAGAATCGTTCACCCAGGCGATTCCCTTGCTATTGCACGGCCAGCTACCTGTTGTGCCTGCGCAGTTTGTTAGTGCTTGGTCGACACTAGCATTGGCGCGCCACTGACTTAGGGAGTATCCGAAAGCTGGTGTGGTTTGGACGATTATAGTTATGCATAGTGAAAGAAATACGGCTAATTTTAGTTTTGTTTGTGATTTCATATTACTATCATCTCCTCTACAAAGCCACGATTGATGGCGGTCTGCAACCATTCTTCGGCGGCTTCGGTGTTACCGAAAAAGCTTTCAATACCGTATACTTGATATGCGGATTCGGCGGTGGCTGTTAATTCGTCGTATTTATAAAAGTCGTTTAGGATTTGGTTTTTGGGGCAGTTTTGTGGGTTGTCTTTGGTTAGATTGCTTGCTCTAGTTAGGTAGTAGTTGGCTTTTTCTTCGCTAGTGGTGGCGCGAGAAATGAGCTGGTCGTAGAGCCAGATGCCAAGGCGGGGATGCTCATAAAGTTGCTTAGCGGCATTTTCGGGGGAGATTTCTAGAAGTTTGGCGGCTTTTGGCACAAAGATAATACCGAGGACTATGAGGGTTGCGGCTGAGATGACGATGATTAAAAAACGTTTTAAGGGGAAGGGTGGCTTTGAGGTGATGTGTTGACCAGCGGTGACGGTTCCTAGGTGGGCGTTTTTGGGGGTGAGAACTTTTGTTAGCCAGTCTTTTAAGGTAGTAAAACGAGTTTTGAGCTTGGCTTTAACTTCGGCTAGTTGTTCTTGTTTGGTTTTGGTTTCTACGACGTTAACAAAAACGGCGCGTTTTTCTTTGGCCTTGGTTTCGCTGAGGTTATCAGAATGAAACACAGGCTTAACTTTATTTCCTCCACTACTCATTATACTTAAGATTATAACAAACGAGCTAATGCTAGTAAAGCTTGATTTTTGGAATTTGCTAATAAAAAATAGCTCCTATTTTTTGAAACGGAGCTATTTTTGGGAACTATTCTTCGACAGAGAAAGATGATAAGTCGCGAAGGTGAGCTTCTTCGGCGAGGGTTTGGTAGCGCTCGGCGTTGGCGGTTTCTCCTAGCCCAGCGTAAGCGGTGGAGTAGGCGTTGTAGAGGCGGAATAAATCGTAGTCGCTTAGGCCTTCATCGCTGATGGAATTGGCTATGTCGAGAATGGCAGAGTAATCCTCCATGGCAATTAGGTAGGTAACTTTGCGCATGGTTTCTTCGAAACGTTCGGCGTCGGTGTGGGCGGAGTTGATGCGTTGGTCGATGGTGTTTAGCATTTCTTCGTTTTGGATGGTACCATCATTGGAAAGATTGGCGTCTTCTACAACTACGCTAGTGTTAACCTCAATGCCGTTTTGCTTATCTTTGAAGAACATATAATAAGCCCCGACGCCAAGGCCAGCCAAAACTAAAATCAAAAAGATAATTTTGAGGGCTTTTTTGCGACGGATGGATTTGCCAGAGCTGATTGGCGTGGTTTGGCCATGAGGGTTGCTAGTGATGGCGCCAAAGGGGCTGGCGGAACCAGCAGGGTTTGTTGGCGCGGGCGGGGTTTGATTGTTGGTTTGAGAAGAAGCTTGGTCTATCATATATATTATATTATACACGATAGGCCAAAAAGATAAAGCTTTTTGTTTAGGAGTTGGCGTTTACTAAGAAATCGAGAGTTTTTTCGATGACCATGCGGTTTTTGATGTCCATCTTGACGCGAGGGTCTTTGAGGTTTTTTAGGGCTTCGGGGGATTTTTGATAAACATCACGAAGCTCGGCGATTTTGGCGGTTACGTCTTCGTCCGCAACGGTGATGTTTTCGTTGCGAGCAAGAATTTGAAGCACAAGAGAGGCTTTGACGCGCTTTTCGGCCGTTAGACGGGCTTCTTTTTCCCATTGTGCAAGAGTAAGGTTTGAGCCTTTGAGGTAATCTTCTAGCGTGAGGTGCATGGAAGTGGCGTTTCTTGTGATGTCGTCTTTAATGAAGCGTAGTTGGTCTTCGATAAGAATTTCGGGAGCCGAAACCGTGGAGGCGGAAACTAAGGCTTCTACTAAAGCGTCTTTGTGTTGCTCGCTTAGGCGATGTTCGTTTTGGGTTTTGAGATTTTTTTCGATGTCGGCGCGAAGTTCTTTGACGGTTTTGAAAGGGCCGCACTTTTGAGCGAAGCTTGCATCTAGGTCTGGCAAAATTATCTCGTTGACTTGTTTGACGAGTATTTCAAAAACTACCTTTTGACCAGCAAGGGAGGTTTCGGCGTAATCTTTGGGGAAAGTTAGGTTGAGGTTGAACTTGTCGCCAGAGGCTTTGCCAACTAGTCCTTCTTCGAAACCAGGGATAAAAGTGTGCGAGCCGAGGGTAAGGGCGTAATCTTTGGCACTGCCACCCTTGAAAGGTTTGTCGTCTTTTTTGCCAGTAAAGTCTATAATGACTTCGTCGCCAAGAGCGGCGGATTTTTTGGCAACCTTTTTTTCTGCGTAGGCTTTGCGGATGTTTTCTAGAACTTCGTCGACGTCTTTGGCGGAAACGGTTAGCTTGGGCTTTTTAACTTTGAGATTTTTGTAGTCGCCTAGCTTGATGTCTGGTAAAATGTCGGCTTCGGCGGTGTATTCGGCGGACTCATTAGGGACGTATTTGGTGACGTTGACCTTGGGGATGACGAGCGGGGATTTTTCTACGCTATTGAAGGCGGACGGTACGGTTGAGCGGACGGCAAAATCGATGGTTTCTTTGGAAACATCATTTGCATTTAGAAGCTTTTCGGCAAGTTCGCGAGGGGCTTTGCCTTTGCGGAAACCTTGGAGTTTGACTTCTTTAACCATGCGCTCTATGACTTTTTCGCGAGCAGAGGCTAAATCTTGGTTGTCGAGGGTAACGGTGATTTGAATCCGGGTGTCGGATAGTTTTTTTGACTTTACTTTCATGGGGATGATTATAGCATAGATTAGCGTTCTAGGATATGGGGTAGTGGAGAAGTGCGTAGATGCTGAACTGCCGAGCGAGTGTTATAGCAAGATTTAGTTTCGGGGGCAAGGATATGTTCTGGGTCGAAAAGGTCTTTGATGTTTGAAATAAGTTCTTTTTGAGGCTTGTCTAGCGTGGGGTAAATGATGATGGACTTGAGGCGCCCCTCGGGCATGCCGCTGGCTAGAAAGCCAGAGTGCTTGATGAGAAGTTCGTTTAAGTCGCGCATGAGGGTGAGGGCGGCTCGACGTTCGTCTAGCTCCTCGAGGTTGAAGCTGGGGCGCAGTGAATAGGTGTTGGTGGCAAGCGAGCCAAAAAGTTCGAGTGGACGACCAGAAGCCTTTTCTAGGCCTTTGAGGTCGGCGAGAAAGCTATTCATGGACTCGGGGGGGACGTAAAAATCGTTGAGTAGAAATGGGCGTTCGCCCTTGGTAGTGCTGTTTAGAAAAGCGGTGAGTGAAGTGTTGAAATCGTCGAAATCGGCAGAATTGCCGAGGGTTTCTTCGGCCGCATAGGCAGATTTGGAGAGGAAAGACATGGTGCGATGGATTTTTTTGCGAGATTTGCGGGATTTGTCGTTGTAGGCGACCAAGACTAAGTAGCCGTCGACGAGCTTTTTGGTGAGGAGGTCGGGCTTTTTGCCGAGGTCGGTTAGGGCTTTGAATAGACGAGTGTCGTAAATATCTATGGAAAGGGGCGATAACTTTAGGCAATAATTGGCAAAGCCTTGAGCGGCGCCAAAATTGGGGAAGACCGCAAAACAACGATGGGCTCTGGGTGGCAAGATGTCTAGACGCAAGATGACTTCGGTAATGATGCCAAGGTTGCCCTCAGCGCCGAAGAAAGCTGGCATGAGATCGAACGTTCTGCCGTGGTTGCGCGAGAGATGGCGTAGGGCTGGATAGCCAAGTGAGGAATGTTTTGAGGAGTTTTCTATGAGGGCAGAGTTTTGGGCGAGGAGCTTTTGCAGACCAGCATAGATTTTGCCCTCGTGGGACTTTTCTGAGGCTTTGCGGGCAAGGCGAGAGGGGGTGAGGCGCGTGGTTTGAATGAGGTCGCCGTTTGGAAGGACAGCCTCGATGCGGTCGATGTAGTTCATGATGCCGCCGTATTTGTGGGAGTAAGGGTCTGTGGGGCAGTTGGAAATGAGAGAACCAATGGTTTCTTTGGGGTTGGCAGAAATGGGCAGAGTGAGACCATGGGGAGCAAGAACGGCATTGAGTTTGCCTAGAGAGATGCCAGCTTGGACATGGACTAGGCGGTCGTGCGCGTCGAGCTCGCGAACGTGGTTGAGGCGTTCGGTGGAAATGACTAAACCAGCTGACAAATCGGCGCCAGTTTGAGAAAGCCCCGAACCGCGAACCGCAATGGGCAGGTTGTATTTTTTGGTGGCGAGTTGATCGACAAAACGAACTAGCTTGCGAACGTCGGAGGTGGACTCGGGTAGAGCGACAAAACGTGGTTTGATTTTGAGGAGTGAGGAATCGGTAGAATAGGCCTCGAGAATCTCGTCCTTGTCAAAAACATTGCCAGTAATGTGGCGATTGAGATAAACTGCGATTTTATTCACAAACACCCACCTTAATATACATATGTATAATTATATTATTGTTATGCTAAATTTGGAAGAGGCTTTTTAGTTTTTGGAAAACTTGCTCGGGGGTGCCAGAGGCATCTAATGTGGGGACGTTATATTGTTTTGCAACTTTGAGGTAGGCGGCGTTGAGGCGAGCTTGAAAGGCAGCATCTTTGCTTTTGAAAAACTCGGCGGAGCGCTTGCCTTGAGAGATAAGACGAGCTTGGCGTTCGGCGTCGGACAGAGTAAAGACGACGTATTTGTCTGGTAAGAAATATTCTTTAGGCATGAGC
The DNA here is from genome assembly GCA_017404245.1 of Candidatus Saccharimonadota bacterium. Taxonomy (GTDB): domain Bacteria; phylum Patescibacteriota; class Saccharimonadia; order Saccharimonadales; family Saccharimonadaceae; genus Nanosyncoccus. The sequence goes on from JAFRCT010000001.1 coordinate 23,164, forward strand.
TCGTGATGAATGCGAGCGATAAAGCTTTTGCTAACACCAGTGCCATAGCCCTCGTAAATTAGGGTTGAAAACCAAGAGCGGGTAATGATGACGGTTTTATCAGCCTTGAGAGCTGGCTCGGCGAGCCGTTTCCATTGCTCGTAGCGGTTGACTAGGTATAACAAAACGCGAGTTTTTTTGTCTATGCCGTAGTCGTTTTTGTAATTGAGATTTGCAATGCCAGAAATAAATGGGTCGGTGGACTCGGTGCCAGATTCGGAATAGTGAACTACGGTTTGGCCTTGAGCTTCTAGGTGGGTTTTGAGAAGTGAGGCTTGAGTGTCTTTGCCAGTGGCGTCTTGGCCTTCTACAAATATGAGCATTTTAGCCTTTCTTTTGATATTTAGCGACACATGCGGGGCAGAGAGCGCGATATTCGACTTTGGTGGTGCCGTCGTCAATGAGGATGTCGGGGCCGCTGGTAACTAGTTTGCCATTGAGAAATCGACAGTTGCAAGTGGCTTTGTGTCCACATTCGCAGATGGTTTTGATTTCTTCGATGTCGTGGGCGATTTGGAGTAACCTAGTTGCACCTTCAAAACCGCCGTCTTCTTGGCGAAAGTTAAGACGCAAACCATAGGCCATTACGGGTATGTCGAGTTCGATGGTAATTTGCATTAGTTGGTCGACTTGAGCCTTGGTGAGAAATTGAGACTCGTCAACTAGGACGCAGGCGACACCAGCAAAGTTTTCGGCAACTTCGGCAAAAAGGTCGGTTTGGCAACTAAAACAAAGGTCGGTTTGGCGTTCGGGGCCAATGCGGGTGAGTAGTTTACGACCGTTTTTAGTGTCTGTTTGGGGTTTCATGACGCAGACAGGAAGCCCGCGTTCTTCGTAGTTAAAGGCGACCTGAAGGAGTTGCATGGTTTTGCCGCAACCCATGGCGCCGTACCGAAAATATAACTTTGCCATAATAAGTACATTGTATCACAAAAGATGCGACAAACAGGATGCTAAAAATAGCAGGGTTTCCTGTGGAAGTGTCGGGGTTTTCGATGGGAGTTTCTGGTTGGGCAACTGGCTCTTCTGAAGTTTCGGGGTCTTTAGGGTCTGGTATGGTGGGTAGTACTGGGGTGTAGGGCCGAACTTCTGGCTCCTCTGGCTCCTCAGCTTCATCTTTTGGTGTTACTTCTAGGCCTACAATGTAAAAGATTTCGTTAGAAGAAACATAAGCGCGCTCACTAGTTTCTTCGCCATTAAAATAGGCCGAGGCCCACGGGCCGAGGTAATCGGGCTTGATAAATCCGTAGTCTTTAGACGTGGGGATAAAATTAACTTTTAGGAAGTAGAAGCCGTCTTTGGCTACGGTGTTGTCGTTCGAGCAATTGTTGTAACAAATTAGATATGTATTTTGGTAGTTGATTTGATAAAGACTGTCGTCAAAAATGGTGATTTTGCCGTGGTAGGTGGAAACTGGAGAAGCTTCCGCCTTGTAGGCTTTATCTAGGGTTAGACTTTTGACGATGCGTTCTTCTTCTTGGGAGAGGTCTTGCCCTTCGCTTAGGGCTTTGTTGAAAGTTACGGCAACGCCAGGAATGGATTTTACTAGCCTAAAGGTGGGGGTATGGTTAGTGATAGGATGGGAGAAAGTATAGTAGGGTTGGCCAGCGGTGATGTTTTCGTGGAGAGAATAGTCTTCGAAATCGTTGTTTGAAAAAGCGTTGCCGACGCCTTCGTAATATTTGTGCGTGATGCTTAGATTGGGCTCGTCGGGATATTGGAGTTGGTCGGTAAAGGTGTCTGCGTAAATGCCAAATGAGCCAGTTGGGTTGTAAATAGTCAAGGTTGTATGGCCATCTATTCGTACATTGGTTGGTTCGCTTGAGAGCAAAGAGATGCCTGTTACTTCGCTGGTGGAGGGGGTTTCTAGAGGTAAGGCAGAGTTTACTTTGATATTGATGTATTGCGAGCCACTAACCTTGAGAGAACGCCCAGTGGAAATAAAACCATTTGCAACGTTTGTGCTTGAGTTTGCAATTAAGTAGAGCATGGGATAAACATCGCTAGATGTAATTTCGGTGTAATTGCAGTCGGTCTTTAGAGCGTACTCTTCGCCAGTTATGGTGTTTATGCCTTTTAGGGATATGAATAGGTTACTATAAACTGGATCTTCACATTTTATGTTAAACGGCTCGCCGTTGTAGTTATTTAGCTCTAAAAACATGTGCAGGCCATCGGTTTCGAGTAGAAAGCCGTCGTCAGAGCTTATGATTTGGTTGCCTTCGGCGTGAGCCGTTTGCGTGAATAGAACAAGAAAGATAAAGATTGTTAGGTATTTGAGTGTGGAGAAAAAACGGTTAGTCATGCACAGATGATAACAGTGGGACAACTAAAACTCAAAGTTAAGCGTTATTTTTTGGTGCGAATTGAGAATTGTAGAGTTCGGCGTAAAAGCCGTTTTGTTTTAAGAGTTCGGCGTGAGTGCCCTGTTCGACAATGGCGCCATCTTTCATGACCAGAATTAGGTTGGCATTGCGGATGGTGGAAAGGCGATGGGCAATGACAAAAGAAGTGCGGCCATGAGTAAGTTTGTTGAAGGCTTCTTGAATGAGTGCTTCGGCGCGGGTGTCGACGTTTGAAGTGGCTTCGTCGAGAATCATCATGGGAGGATTTTCGACCATGGCACGAGCAATGGTGAGGAGTTGTTTTTCGCCTGCGGAGATGTTGTCGGAATCTTCGTTGATTTCGGCATTGTAGCCGCCTTTCATGGACTCGATGAGGTGGTCGATGTTGGCTGCAGAAGTGGCTTTTTTGAGTTCTTTTAGCGTGGCGGAGCTGTTGCCGTATTTTAGGTTGTCTTTGATGGAGCCAGAAAACAGCCAAGTATCTTGGAGCACCATACCAAAGAGCGCACGCACGTCAGAACGCTTCATTTCGCGCGTGGGGACGCCGTCGATGGTGATATAGCCAGAATCTGGGTCGTAGAAACGCATGAGGAGGTTGATGATGGTGGTTTTGCCAGCACCAGTGGGGCCAACGATAGCAACTTGTTCGCCTGGGTTTACCTTGACGGAAAAATGGTTGATGACGGGGCGTTTTTTGTCGTAAGAGAAAGAGACGTCGTGAAACTCGACTGCGCCTTGGACTTTTTTGACTTTGCGAGACGGCTCGGGGTCGGGGGATTCTTCGGGCTCGTTTAGGAAAGTGAAGACGCGCTCGGCAGCGGCTAGGGTTTGCTCGATGGTGGCAACGATTTCTGATAAGGTGGAGAGCGGATGGTTGAAACGCGAGAGGTATTGAATGAAGGCCTGAACGCCACCGATTAGCAAGGTACCATTTAGAACCATTTGTCCACCAAGTACACAGACGGCGACATAGCCAAGGTTAGTAAAGAAATGTACGAACGGAAATGCTAGGGAGCCTAGGAATTGGGCTTTCCAAGAATCTTCGTAGAGCTTTTGGTTGGCGAGTTGAAACTCGGCAAAAGATGCGGACTCGTGCGAATTGGATTTGATGATGAGTTGCCCAGAATAATCTTCTTCTATGCGCGCATTAAGTTGGCCTAGAACTTTTCGTTGCGACACAAAATGGGATTGGGCACGCTTGATAATTTTGGAGAGGGTAAAAATAGCGAGCGGGACAACAACTACGGCTACAAGGGCAAGCAAAGGTGAGATGATTATCATCATGACTAAACAACCAATGATGGTGGTGAGGGAGGTGATAATTTGAGTAAGGCCTTCGGTGAGGGCGTTCCAGAGAGCGTCAACGTCGTTTGAAAGGATGCTGAGGGTGTCGCCAAATTGGTGTTTGTCGAAATAGGAGATGGGCAGACGAGCGATTTTTTGGATGATTTGACTGCGCAGGCTGCGGGTGTAGTGAGCAGTTGTACGAGCTAGCAAAAACGACTCAAAATAGCTGAGAATTGCCACTACGGCGATGATGACAATTAAGAAAATGAGCGATTGTTTGATGGGCGCAAAATCTAAAGTGCCAGTAGTAGAAACGGATTCTACGGCGGAATTGGTCATGTTGCCGATGATTTTGGGTGAAAAGAGATTGAGGATGTTGGCAATTAGAGCGAAAGTTAAAGACAGGACAATCGTAAAACGGAACTTGCCAAGCGACTTGATGAAAGATTTGACAGCAAAACGCGTGTTTTTGGGTTTTTGATCGACAAATTTATGCGGCATGTTTTAGCTCCTTTTGATATTCGGACTCGCTGAGCTGGCTTTTGACAATTTGTTGATAGACTTCGCAAGATTTGAGGAGTTGGCTGTGCGTACCGCTACCTACGACTTTGCCGCTGTCGAGAACGACAATTTGATTGGCGTCTTTGATGGTGCTAATGCGTTGAGCCACAACCAAGACGACAGAATCTTGGGTTTCTGAATTGAGGTTTTGGCGCAGACGTTGGTCGGTTTTCATATCGAGGGCAGAAAAGCTATCGTCGAAAATGTAGATTTCGGGCTTTTTGGCGATGGCCCTAGCAATGGACAAACGTTGTTTTTGGCCGCCCGAAACATTGGTGCCACCCTGCGCGATATGTGTATGATAGCTATTTGGCAATTTGGAGATAAAATCGCTGGCTTCGGCAATTTTGGCGGCGCGAGCAAGTTCTTTTGTGGTGGCGGAGGGGTTGCCAAAAGAAAGATTTGTGGCAACGTCGCCAGAAAACAGAACACCTTTTTGGGGCACGTAGCCGATGCGACGCATAAGATCGTCTTTTGCGTAGTTTTTGATGTTGAGGCCATTTATGAGGATTGTGCCAGAGGTGGCTTCGTAAAAGCGAGGAACGAGGGAAATTAAAGTGGATTTGCCAGAGCCAGTTGAGCCAATGAAAGCGGTGGTTTCTCCAGCTTTGGCAAGGAAAGAGACGTTAGTAAGGACGTTTTGCTCGGCGCCAGTATAGGCAAAAGAAACGTTTTTGAACTCTACACTTGGGGCGACGCTGGGAGTGCCAGAAGTGGAGCTTAGCCAATGGATTTTGGGCTTGACGGCAAAGACTTCATTGATGCGTTTGGCAGAAACAGAAGCGCGAGGCAAAACGACAAAAAGCATGGTGAGAACAAGGAAAGACATAATAACTTGAGTGGCGTATTGGACAAAGGCCATCATGTTGCCAAGGTAGGAAAGGTCGGTTTGTAAACCTTTGAGGCCAAGCCAAACTACGAGTAGAGTGATGCCGTTAAAGACGATGCCAATGAGTGGGTCTTGGAGAGAAAGGATTTTGTCGATGAAAATATTGGTGCGCATGAGTTCTTCGTTGGCACGTTCAAACTTTTGGTGCTCCTTTTTTTCGTTGTTGAAAGCGCGGATGACGCGAAGACCAGTGAGGTTTTCTCGAGCTAGGAGCGTAAGTTTATCGACAAGCTTTTGAAAGAGCTTAAACTTGGGCATGACAAGAGAGAGGATGATGATTGTGAAGAAAACAATGGAGCCAAGAGCAAGGGCGAGCGTCCAAGTCATGCTGGGAGCGGTAACGAAGGCTTGATAGATGGCGCCGATGCCCATGAGTGGGGCGCGAAGCATCATGGTGAGCATCATCATGGTGGCTTGTTGGACTTGGCCGATGTCGTTGGTGGTGCGGGTAATGAGTGAAGCGGTTGAGAAATTGTCGATGTCGCTAAGGGAGAAGGACAGGATTTTTTGGTAGAAGCTGGCACGCAAATCACGCGAGAAAGCGGCGCCAATTCGGGAGGAGAAAAAATGGGCAGAAAGCGCACCAAGAGCTGCGAGAATGGTGTAGCCTAGCATTTTGAGGCCAGTTAGCCAAGTATAGTTTACGTCTCCTTTTACGATACCATTGTTGACGATGTCGGCCATGTAGGCAGGGAGCTGTAGAGTACAATAGGCTTGAAAACCGATGCTAGCAACCAAGACAACACATTGCCATGCGTATGGACGTAGGAAGCGGAACAATTTGAACATATTGAGAAATTATAGCACAAAAAACGTTATTTAGTTATGCTTGCATGGGCTTTTGGACTTTTGTATGATTGGCCTATGAGAAGAAGAAAAATCACACCAGAGGTAATAACAAAAACTTTTAGCGTGTTTGGGTTTGGAGTGCTGGCGGGGTATTTGTCTTATATGGCGGTGGATTATTGTTTTGAACACAGGGTGTTTGCGCTTGACGCTGAGCAATATACGCTTCCGAGAACGCTTGCTGATGTTAAGGTTAGTGCGCTTGGAAAAGACGAGAGCTTGGCAAAGCCAGCTGGGCCAAATTTCCCGTTTATCTCGGCTTTCCCTTGGATATATGTGCCCGTGGAGACGCCCGCAGAAGTCGCTGAGCCTGAGACGTCTTTTAACGATGGCTTGGGTGAGGCGGAAGAAGAGCCAGAACTTCAGAGTGATTTTGAGGAAGAAGAATCAAAATTAAAAAATAATTTTGATTAGGGAGTTAGACGCGACGGTGCTTTTTGCGAGCAGATTCTATGAGCTTGGTGATTTGGTAACGAGTAGGCGAGAGGATTAAATCGTGCGCGGGGAGATATTTGAGTTCGGCGCAACCAAAGCTACGTTTGAATTCGGAAACGCCATAGAAACGGTGGGTGGTTTCGGTTTTTCCGACAATGCCCCATAAATTGTAGCGTGTTATGCCGCGCTTCCTGGCTTCGCGCATGGCTTCTAGATGTAAAAGTGGGGCCGCAGAGTATTTGGTGCCAAGCTCGGACGAAACACCGTAGTGATAGCTGGCCTCGTGGCCGTAGAAAATGATGAAATTCATGGCCAGAATTTGGCCGTCTTTTTTGGCAGTGTAGATTTTGACTTCGTTGTGTCTGGCAAAGGCTTGAAATTGCTTAGTAAGAAACTCTTTGGAAAAAGGAACATAGCCTTGGCGTGCAGCGTGGAGAGATTCTAGTTGGCAGAAATCCGTAATGGCGGAATTGTCGCTTGATACTTCTACGGTGAGATTGTTTTTTTGGGCTTTGCGAAGTTTGCGCCTAAAGCCTTGAGAGGCGTTTTTGAGAATGGTTTCTTCGGGCTGAGTGAGGTCTATTATGCCAGCGTATTCAACGGAGAGGTACATGGGGGCTTTTTTGAGGCCTAGAGTATTTTCGAAAAGGTGGAGAGCTTTTTGGGATAGCTCGAGTTGAGGGCGGATGCGCACAAAAACACAATGGTGGCGTTTGCCTTCGGAGCGGATGTCGGCAAAAATTTGTTTGACTAGGCTTTGATTTTTCCAGTCGAGAATGGGGCCACCTGCGATGGCTAGATGGGTGCCACGCTTGGCAGTTTCGACTACACCAGCGTAGGCGCCAATAATTTGCCCCGAGGCATCAACGGCAATTTTGCGAACGACTTTTTTGCCTCGGGAGAGATGAAACTCATAAAAATCCCATGATTGCAGAAAGTTTGCAGTAGGGTTTTTGGTGACGAAGGCATCCCAAGTTGTGCGATTCCCTGCTTCGATGATGGCGATGGTTTTGGTGTCCATTAGAGGTTCCTTTTTTTCTTGCGAGTGTTTTCGACGAGTTCGTCGACTTTGTAGCGAAGTTTTTTGATGACGATGTCTTGGGCGGGAAGGTATTCTACGACTTTGCCACCAAAGCCAGTTTTGAAAGTGGTAACTCCAGAATAGCGATGGTTTTTGACACCTGGAGGAGCGATGCCCCACAGGTTAAAGCGTTGGCAACCTGCGCTTTTGAGTGAGCGAATGGCATGCCAAAGTAGAGCGTAGGCGCCAGGAAGTTTTTGATTAAGTTCGGTTGAGGCAGCTTCGAAATAGGCAGCTTCTTTGCCGTAGGACAAAACAAGACCATAGGCAATTGGTTCGCCTGCTTCGGTTTGAGAAACGTAGAGGTGGGCATTTGAGCCAAAGGCTTGGCGCTCGGCGAGAAGTTCTTTGAGCGACGGCGGTATGAAGCCTTGGCGTTTGGCAGTGAGGGTTTGGGTACCATGAAAGGCTTGATAGGTTTTTTCGGTATTGTCTTCGACGACTTTGAGGTTTTGTTTTTGAGCACGACGGACTTCATAGCGAGTTTGGCGACGCATAGACATTAGTAAATCGTCTTCGGACTTAGTGAGGTCTAGGATGATAGTGTTTTGGGCGTGCAAATGCATGGGAGCAGGGCGTAAATCAAGCCCCAGCGATTCGACGGAAGTTAGGTATTGGCGTGAAGCTGAGTCGTTGGGCAGTTGGGGACGAAAACGCACAAACACGCAACCGTTCGCCTTGGCTTCTTTGACAATAGACAAAAAAACTTGAGAAACTTCGCCAATGTTGGCCCAGTCGAGAATGGGGCCGCCAGGTATTTCTAGATAACGGCCGCGGCGGGCGTTTTTGACGATGCCGAGATAGACGGCGGAATTATTAAAAGTGCGAACGATAATTTTGTGTCCGATGAGCTTGTTGGTTTCTGCCCATAAGGGCGACTGCAAAAAGTTGGATTCTTTGTGATTGCTTAAAATGGTTTGCCAAGATTCTTGCATTATTTGACCTCGTAATATTTGATGATGGATTTGGCGCGAGACAGTTCGGCGCGCTTTTTGGGTGAATGATACCATGTAGGGAGATTAATGACGTGCGAGGCAAAATAGACGGAGTTTGGGCAGGATGATTCTGGGTAATTGAGTTTTTTATAATAGCGGGCTGGGGCTACTGGAGTGTCGTACCATGACTCCTCGAGGCGAAAGCCAGATTTTTGCAATTCGCTTAGGCAGGCGGCTTTGTCGGATACGAGGCAGAAATTGCGAAGTGGGGTGGACTTGAGATTTTGAAGTTGACGGAGAGCAAGGCGAGCTTGCCAACAAGTGATGGTGGTGTTTTCTAGAAGCTTGGTGTCAGCGGAGCGCTCGATGAATCGTAATTTTAGGAGGAGAGCAAGGAAAGGCTTTTCTAGATGCAGGTGCGCGAGCCCACGAGCAGTGGCGCCAAAGATTGGGTACCAACTAGCACGCGGTACGTCGCCTGTTTTTTGGCGACGGACGAGAGTGGATTTTTGGAATGATTTGGGGAAAGAAAGGGAGGGGTCGCGCAACAAAACGGCGCCACCTGTGATGGTGTCGATGGCTTTGCCTTTGCCAAAGGAAAGGCAAGTAGCTTCGCCGAAAGTGCCAATTTCTTGGTGAGAGCCGTCGGTTTTTTGGTAGTAGCGACCAGCACAGTGGGCGAGGTCTTCTAGACATAGTAGGTTATATTCTTTTTTGACGGCAGAAAAAGATTCGATGTTTACGGGCATGCCGAAAGTGTTTTGGAGTATGAAACATTTGAGTTTTTTGTCGGATTGGCAAGCGGTTTTGAGAGTGGCGGCGGAGTAATTGGGACTGTTTGGCTCGATGTCTAGGTAAACCGAAACAAGTTTGGCGTGAGTGATGGCCTGAACTACGGCGTAGCAAGTAAAACCGTTTATGGCCACATGGTCGCCCTTTTTTAGTCGGCCTGAGGCAATGAAAGATTTGAGGGCTATGGCAATGGCTGAACGTCCAGAGTAGATTAGAGAGGTATTTGCGAGGCTGGCGCCATAGCGAGTGGACAGTGCGCGTTCGAGTGCGTGGTAGTGTTTTTTGGTGCCCAAGATGAACGAGTGGCGGAGAATGTCTTTGGCGGCGTAGTTGCTGGCAAGGCCTAGAAATAACATTATTTTAGCTCCTTGAGGATGGCTTTTGCTAGGCCTTCTGGGTCTTTTAGATAGGGGGCGTGAGCCCAGTTGGGGTGGATGCTTAGAGTGGAGTTTACAAGCTTGCGTTTGAGGATGTGAGCTTGGCGGACAGGCGTGATTTTGTCGTCTTCGCCCCAAATGATGGCGGTGGGGGTGGTAACTTTGGCGAGAATGAGTGATTGGTCGGAAGATAGCATGTTTTGTAGGGTGGCTTTCATGTTGGTAGAGGCGTTTTCGTAGTCGCTGGCGCCGATTAGTTTGTGGACGATTTTGGCAAGGCCTGGGACTTTTTTGAGAGGAGAAGCGATTTTGGAGAGGGAGCGGAAGATATTGCGCTTAAAGGATTTTTCGTAAACACCTGCGGAGTCGAGGAGGATGAGTTTTTGGAGCTTTTTGGGGTTTTGGGCGCACAAGTTTAACAAAATGCGACCACCATTGCTGTGCCCAAGAGCGATAGCGCCAGACGGTAGATGCTTGTTGGCCCAAGCAACGTAGTTTTCGATTGTCCAGACACGGTTGGAGGGGGTGGTGAGGCCAGGAACGTTGAGCATTTTAACGGTAACCCCAGCTTTTTCTAGGAGAGAGATGGTGGTTTGCCATGGCTCTACGGAGTAAGTCCAGCCATGAATGATGTAGAGCGTTTTGTTGAGCGAGTTGCCAGCTGGCTTGAATGCTGGCATATTGGCACGGGTGTGGCTGGGCTTTTTGGCGCCCTTGGCGGAAAGTTTGAGTTGAGGCTGAGTGAAAGTGGACATACTAGTTTAGTCCCTTGTTTTTGCGGCGTTTAATGGCGGCGGGTTCGCGACGACAAAGGAACTGGGCGTCGGCAGGGTTTTCTAGCAGGCTTTCGATAATCCATTCGAGGTATTGCGAGCCTTTGAAGATGATGGTTTCGGAACCTGTTGCGTGTTTTTGGATGTAGGCTAAGGCATTTTTGGGGCTAAGAGTGGTTTTTGGAGAGAGGCCGAGCTCTTTTAGACGAGGAGCGGTGTATTCTTTGGTGCGTTTGCCAACCAAAATTACTTCTTCGGGTTGGGCGTTTGCAATGAGGTCGGCTAGGTGGCGATGTTCTTCGCTGGTGATTTCGCCTTGTTCAACTATATCGCCGATGACTAGCCATTTGTGGGCAGCGCGTAGAGATTTGGCCATGTCGAGGATGCTTTGCATGGAGATGAGATGGGCGTTGTAACTACTGTCTATGAGCTTTAGGCCGTTTTTGCCATGGAAAAAGCTACTGCGGCCAGGAGGAAGTGGCATGTCGGTGAAGTCGGTTTTGAGCGAAACGGAAAGATATTTCATGAGTTGTTTGTACATGAGAAGTTGGATGGATAAGTCGCGAGGTTGAGGCGAAGAAAAGTGGAAGGTGGTGTTCATGGTGCCAAAATCGGTGTGATTGGGATAGACAACGTATTTAACGATGTCTTTTTTGTAAAACTTCTCGACTTTGGCGGCGATGTTTTTGGTGGCTTCTTGCATGAGTGGACAATCGCCGTCAATAAAGACAATGCACTTGGTGTTTCGGGGGAGCATGGCAAATTCGTCGGCGATGGCGGCATCTAGCGAAACAAATTTGCCATCGTGCACTTCTTGCTCGAATTGGATGGCGTGAGAACGGCCTAGAGAAATCCATAAGGTGATTTCGGGCTGAAGCCATTTGGCTAAAAATTCGGTTTCGTGGGGGCGTTCGCCGTCGATTTCGACCACGTAAAATGGCTCGGTGTGATGAAAATAGAGAGCGCGGAGGGGCGCTAGGACGGCGAGAAGAAACCAGCGGAGTTTGGACCCACGGACACCGCGGAGACCCAAGAGGTCGAAAGATACACCAAAGGCCGAGTTGGCATTGTGGGAATAGTGGGCGGAAGAGCCAAGCCCCCACTCTACCATGTGGAGCATGGTGGTTTTGCCAGCAGAGCCAGTGATGGCGATGATGCGCGGATTCCAACGACGCAGAGCAAAATTAGCAAAAAAACGGAAATACCTCGCTACGATAAAATAGAAACGCTTCTTTAGGCGCGCAATTTTAGTCATGTGAGTATTATAACAAAAAACCTGCCACAAGGACAGGCTTTTTGAAAACACTAGAAACCGTAAGGCTACATGCGGATTTCGGCATCTACGCCAGCAGGGAGAGCCAAGTTTTGAAGGCTTTCGATGGTTTTGGGGGTGGCATTGGAGATGTCGATAAGACGTTTATGAACTTTCATTTCAAAAGCTTCGCCGCCAGTTTTGTAGACGTGCGGGGATTTGACAACGGTGAAGGTTGAACGTTTGGTTGGTAGGGGCACTGGGCCAGAAACGGTTGCGCCAGTGCGGATGGCGGTATCGACGATTTGCTTGGCGCTTTGGTCGATGACGCGATGGTCGTAGGCCTTAAGGCGGATACGAATTTTGAGACCTTGGTCTTTAGCTTTGTCAGCCATAATGTCCTTTCTTTCTCCGTAACCTCGAAGAATGGAGTTCTCGGAGATAGATGGTTATTTGATATACATATATATTATATAGTATTTTTGGCTAGTTTGCAACTTATTTGTCCCAGTCGAAACCTTCGCCAAAATGACCGTAGCGAGCGGTGGCTTCGTAAATGGGGCGACGGAGATTGAGAAAGTTGATAATTCCCTTTGGTGTGAGGTCGTAACCCGTGATTTGCTCGGACTTTCCGTCAATGATGACGGTTTTTTCGAGAGGTTCGGCGACACCAATGGCGTATGCTAGACGCACATAAACTTCATGAGCGTGATTTTTTTTGAGATAGTCGACGGCGATACGGCGCGCCATGTAAGCTGCTGAACGGTCGACTTTGGTGGCGTCTTTTCCAGAGAAGCAACCACCGCCAATGGGGATGCGTGGGCCGTAGTTGTCGACAATGAGCTTACGTCCAGTTAGGCCAGTGTCAGCCTCGAAACCGCCTTGAGTCCAATCGCCTGCGGGATTGACATAGGCAAGAATGGAGTTTTTATCGGCGGTGAGTGCGGCGAATTTTGCTTTGTCGTTGAGATGTTCTTTGGAGATGATGGTAACACTTCTGCCTTTTTCGAGCAGATTTTCTTTTTGTAACCATTCTGGAATGAGCTGCGATAATTTTTCGGAAGGAGTATTTTGGAAGGAAGCAACGATTGAAGAAAGTTTGCCGTCAGGGTTTAAGGTTACTTGAGTTTTGCCGTCGAAGGGATATTCGGCGTAGATGAACTTGTTTAGACGGCGAGAAAGGACAACTTCTAGCGGAAGCAGCTCTGGGGTTTCGTCGCAAGCATAGCCTATCATAATGCCTTGGTCGCCAGCGCCGCCTACGTCTACGCCTTGGGCGATTTCTGGGGATTGTTTGACAAGTTTTTGGTGAACTTTGGTGTTTTCGCCGGCTAGACGGTGAACGATTTTCTCGATGTTGACGTTTTTGGCGTTGCTGGTGATTTCTCCAGTAACAAAGACGACGCCGTGCCCTCCACAAGTTTCGGCAGCGACGCGTGAGGTTGGGTCTTCTGCTAGATAGGCGTCGAGTATGGCGTCGGAGATTTGGTCGCAGAGTTTGTCTGGGTGTTTAGGCGAAACGCTTTCGGCGGTTCGATAGAATGTGTGAGTATGCATAATATGGTTATTATAACAATTATTTGTATGTTAGACCAGCGACGAGACAGTCGAGCGGACGCTGGGGATTAAAAAGTGAGAAAATGGCAATTTTGGCGGCAACTTCACCAGACCATAAGGAGATGGGTGAGTAAAGAGTTTTGTCAAGAGAAACGGAAATAATTTGGCCATTATGCGCGCAAAGGACTTGACCATCGTGAAAGGTGAGGATGGCGACAGGATAAGAAAGAGTAAACTTATGTAAAGTTTCGACCACTGGCAAAAGAGGTTGGGACAAAAGGAGCATTTTGGGGTAATAGAGGGCGCGAAAGAGTTTTTGAAGCTGGACTAGCGAGCCAACGATAAAGAGTTGTGATTTTTGAAAAACGGTTTCAGCGTCGGCGGAAATGAGGTCTAGGGTGTCGCGAGTGAGCAGAAGCGGAGTGGTGCAATTTTTGATAAAGTCGACTACCGAAACGGCGGTTTCAGAGTTCTTAGAAAAATCGCCCAATAACAGAGAAAAATGACCAGTTTTTTCGGAAGTTTGACCCGCGCTCAAAAAAACGCTAGATTTAGCGAAAGAACCGCTTTCGGTGGACTCAAAAAAGGTAAAATTGGGGAGGTTGGGGAGGTTGGGTTTGACTGAATCGGGAAAGAGATTTTGCACTTTTGAGAGAAACGGAAAATGCTTGGTGAGATATTCGGCAACCTTGATTTCGGTGGCAAAACTGGATTTATTGCCACCAACAACTAGGAGGTTGCCGTATTTTTGTTCGGGGAAGTTCCAAGATAAATCGGTGGCAAGATGAAGGTTCTCGCCGTTTTTTTGGAAATAATTTGGATTAGTTGGCATTTGCACCTTTCTTTGTGGTTAGGTTGATGACGACAGAAACAGGACAATGGTCGGAGCCTTGGATGGTTTCGTGGATTTCGGCGGACTGGAGATTTTTTTGCAAGGCTTTACTGGCGAAAAAGTAGTCGATGCGCCAGCCAACGTTGTTTTCTCGGGCATGACCCCAATGCGACCACCATGTGTAGCGCTTTGCATTTGGGCATTTGAGGCGAAAAGTGTCAAGAAAGCCTGCCCTGATTAAGCTTGTGAGGCCTTCGCGTTCCTCGGCGGTAAAGCCAGCGTTTTTATAATTAGTTTTGGGTCTGGCTAGGTCGATTTCTGTGTGGGCGCAGTTAAAATCACCACAGGCAACGACGGGTTTTTCTTTTTCTAGAGTTTTTAGGAGGTTTTTGAATTCGGGGTCCCAAGAGTCGTGGCGGAGAGCTAGCCGAGAGAGGTTGGGTTTGCTGTTGGGGGTGTAGACGTTGACGAGATAAAACATACCAAGGTCTAATATTAGGATGCGGCCTTCTGTGCTGGCTAGCTTTACAAAATCGTTCTTTTTTGCTTGGGGAAAACCCGTTGAGTTTTCTTTAATAAGCTCAAAAGATGATTCTAGGCCGTAGCGAACAAGGATTGCGGTACCACTATAACCAGGTCTTTCAGCAGGGCGCCAAAAGATTTGGTAGTCTTTAAGAGCGTCCATTTCGAAGAGGTTGAGTTGGCTAGGTTTGCATTTGATTTCTTGCAAACAGAGAATGTCGGGGTTTTGGTCTTTTAGAAATTGTTGGAGGGCGCCTTTTCTGATGACGGCACGTAGGCCGTTGACGTTCCATGAATATATGGTGAGTTTGTTAGAATCTACCACGGGTGATGTCTCGTTGTTTAATGGTTTCGCGTTTGTCGTACTTTTTCTTGCCTTTGCCAAGAGCAATGACGAGCTTGATGTGTCTGCCACCTGCCAGTAATTTGGTGGGGACAATTGTAAAACCTGCTAATTTTTGTTTGGCTAGAGCAGAAATTTGCTTTTTGGTGGCAAGAAGGCGGACGTTTGGGGCAGTTTCGGCGCCTAGGGTTAGGTTGTTTAGCCAAAGCGAGCCGTCCTTTAGTGTAACAAAAGAGCCTTTTAGCTGAACGTGATGGTCGCGAATTAGGCGAACTTGGGGGCCAGTAAGTGACATGCCACAAGTAAGCTCGTCTCCAAGTTGGTAGTCGAAATGAGCTCGACGGTTGACGGTTACGGTTGGCGGATTTTTTGGGCGCTTCATGAGGTGATTATAGCGGATTTAGAGCGAAACGCCAACTGCTGGTTCGCTGGGGCATGTAGATAAAACGGTTTCGATGGCAGTTTTTTCGGCTTGAGTTACCCAAAGATGGTATTTGTATTTTACGGAAACTTGCCTTGCGACATAGGCACAGCGAAAGGTTTTGTTGGGCGGAAGCCAAGTGGCGGCGTCGCCGTCGGACTTAGCAACATTGGTTTTGGCGTCAACTGCTAAGAGGTTGAGCGGGTCGGTGGCCAAAGCGTAGCGTTCGTCTTTGGTGAGTTTTTGGGCGCCTTTTTGCCAAGCGTCGGAGAGAGCTACAATGTGGTCGATTTGAACGCTAGAGGTGAAGTCGGACTTTTGGTAGAAAATGAGGTGCGAGCCAGTGTATGGCTCGGTGTATTCGCCAGAGACAACAGTGCAGTTGTCTGCTGAGGAAACGACGGCAGTTTCGCCGACCTCACGACGGATGATACGCTGGCGAAGTGAGCAACCGTCTATGGTGGGCCAAGAATTGTAAAACTCGGTGCGTGCATAGCCAGTTTTGCTAGCGCGCCCTTTTACGGGCAGTTCGGCCAAGACGGCCAGTGCGGTTGGGGCGGAGGCGGACTCGCCAAGGGGTTCTAGGTGGGAGGTCTCGGCGGAGGAAGAATGAGCCTCTTCGGCCTTAGGAGTGTCGTCTAATGGTTGGAGTTTTATGTTGTATGAAGACGGGTTGGCTACGGCGATGCCGACGAGGGCGGCAACGGTTAAAGTGGCAGCAAGAGCACGACGGGTTTGATGGGTGGGGGTGCGACGTTTGGATTTTTGAGTTTTTACCATATGTATTTTTATTTTACAACAAAAATCCCCCTTGCGGGGGAAATTGCTTGCGGTTTTTGATTAGCCGTAGATGTTTTCTACTGCGATGGAAGGACCCATTGTGGTAGATAAATAAACTGACTTGACGTAATTGCCTTTGAGCGATGCGGGCTTTTGGGCCTTGAGAGAGTCGAAGAAAACGTCGGCGTTTGCCTGGAGTTTTGCTTCGCCAAACGAAACCTTGCCAAGCCCGATGTGAACGATGGACTGTTTGTCGACGCGGTATTCGACTTTGCCAGCCTTGGCTTCTTTGACGGCCTTTTCGATGTCCATGGTGACGGTGCCAGCCTTGGGATTAGGCATGAGACCTTTGGGGCCAAGCATACGGGCGTATTTGCCAAGTTTTGGCATGTATTGAGGAGTGGAAATGAGAACGTCAAAAGCGATTTCGCCTTTGTCGAGACGCTTTAAGAATTCGACGTCTTCGGCGATATCGGCACCAGCTTCTTTAGCTTTTTTGGCGGCGTCGAGTGGGGCAAAAACAGCAACACGGACAGTTTTGCCATTGCCATGTGGCAGGACGACGGTAGTACGGATGTTTTGATCGGCTTGGCGAGGGTCGACGCCAAGGCGGACATGAGCCTCGATGGTGGCGTCAAATTTGACTGGGCTGGTGGCAACTGCAAGTTTGATGGCCTCGGCCAAGTTGTAAACCTTGCCTTTCTCGACTTTTTCGGCAACTTTGCGATAGTTTTTGCCACGGCGCTCAATTAGTGGGCGAGTAACAGGTTTTTCGCCTTTGGGTTTGGTTTCGGCCTCAGCTTCTTCTTTTTTGCGCTCTTCTTTTCTGGCTTGGCGCTCTTCTTCGGCCTTGACTTCTTCGAGGTGTTTTTTGGATTTTTTGCCCGATTTGGCAAATTTTTCGGTTTTTGCAGGCTCGGCTTGCTCGGCCGTAACAGCCTCTTGAGCTTCTAGGATAGTTTTGTCTTTAAGTTCGGCTTCTTTAGCCATTTAATTCCTTTCTGTGGTGATAGCGAGCATAGGTTGCTCTCCCAACTTGAATATATTATCTTTTAATTGTAGCACATTTTTCCAAAAAAGTAAATCCCCCGGCAAGCGAGGGATTAGTGTGTTTAGCTAAACACAAACACGAGCAGAATGTTGGCAGTGATGGACATTACGAGTGAGTCGGTGCGGTCAAAATAGCCTCCGTGTCCTTGGCGCCCTCCGAGCATTGCCTCGAAGTATTTTAGGACAGGGGCATTTTTGATGTAATCGTTGGAGTCTTTAACCCCGTAAATTCGCTTGAAGCGACTTTCTACGTAATCTCCGAGAATCGCAAAAGGGACGGTTAGAATAAGCCCCCATATCTCACGCACATCTGAAGTTTTGAGCTTGAAGTTAGCCCACAGTAAAGCAGTGATGATTCCTCCGACGAAGCCAGAAATGAGCCCTTCCCAAGACTTGCTGGGCGAGGTTTTGGGGAATGGTTGCGCCTTGAAGATGCTTTGGCCGATGAAAGTACCTACGAGGTAGGCAATGATGTCGGTTGCGACGCAAACGAGCAAAATGCCAACGAGGAAATCTAGGCTAAACGCCTTAGTCTTGACGTTTGCATGAAGACCGATGATGCAAGCGATTAGCTCGAAGAACACAATTATTGTGATGAGAAGCTCGCTATACCTTATGGGGGTAAAGACGGAACTTATGTAAACCGAGATTGCCTCGAGAATGGCGAAGACCATAGCGATTTCGAGTGCGAGGCCGAAGAGTCGCCCGTTATCTAGGAGATAGGCGGGGATTAGGATGGCGGCGATATAGAGGGCAGCGCTCGTACGGATGAACAAGCTTTTGAGCTTGTTAGTCATGTTTAACACCTTCTTTCTGCTCTGTTAAGTTGCTAGGCAAGGAGCCTAATTTTTATATTATAACAGAAAATTTGTGCCGCGGCAACAAAAAAGCCCCCTTGGGGGGCTTAGTTTGTGACTAGTCGACGACTTCGACGCCCATTGAGCGGGCAGTGCCAGCGACGACTTTGACGGCGCCGTTTAGGTCGATAGCGTTCATTTGCTTCATTTTTTTGTTGGCAATTTCTTCGAGCTGAGCGCGAGTGATTTTACCAACTTTTTCGGTGTTGGGGCGACCAGAACCTTTTTCTAGTTTGATAGCCTCGCGAATGAGGTCGTCCACAGGTTGGCCTAGACATACCCAATCGAACGTGCGGTCTTCGTAGACTTTGATGTGAACAATGACATTTTTGCCCATGAATTCTTTGGTGGCTTCGTTGAAGGGGTTGATAAACTCCATCATGTTGAGGCCCCATTGACCAAGAGTGGAACCCACTGGAGGCCCTGCGGTGGCGCGACCACCAGGGACACGGAGCTTGAGATTGCCGATGACTTTTTTGTTTGCCATGTGATTGTCCTTAGAACTGGGAGATATACTTCCCTACCCAGTCTTTAATTAAGCTTTTGAATTGAAAAGGGTGATTTTAATTCAAAATTGATTATTAATATTTAGCTAGTGCGTAACTATATTATTATACCAAATCTATTGGATTTTTGCAACTTGGAGAGCATCAAGCTCAACTGGAGTTTCGCGACCAAACATAGAAACCATAACTTTGAGCTTGCCTTTAACGGGGTCAATTTCTGAAATGGTACCTTCAAAACTTTTGAATGGACCGTCAGTTACAGAAACAACCTCGCCGATTTCGTAGTTGACGGAATACTTGGGGTCTTCTACGCCCATGCGTTTTTTGATTTTGGTAATTTCTTTTTCGGAAACAGGCGTGGGCTGGGTACCTGTGCCAATAAAACCTGTTACGCCTGGGGTATTACGAATAATATACCAAGTTTCGTCGGAAAGTTTCATTTCGACAAGGACGTAGCCTTGAAAAATTTTTTTGTCGACGACTTTGCGCTTGCCGTTTTTGATTTCGATTTGTTTTTCTTTGGGGACAATTGCGTCAAAGATTTTGTCGGCAAAGTCGATGGAATTGACACGCTGGCGGATGCTGTCAGCAACTTTGTCTTCGTAGCCACCGTAGGTGGAAATTGCGTACCAAGCGCGAGTGTCATCATATCTGTTTACTGCCATGTTCTCTCCTTATATTATTTTAAGATTAAGCTAAAGATAAAATCGAACAAAATGTCGAAGACTACTAGCAGAGCGCCAAAGAGGACGGTATAAACTAGTACAGCTAAAACCATCTTCCATGTGAGTTTGCGGCTGGGCCAGCGGACCTGACGAAGTTCGCGCCAAGAGTCACGTAGATAGCGGCCAAAAGCTACAAATGGACGAAAAAGTATAAATGGTTTTTTGGTTGCTTTGTCCTTTGGCTTGCGGACTTTAGCAGGCTTTTCTTTTGGTGCGGTTTTTTTCGCTTCTCCGTCTTTGGGGCTTTTTTCTGGGGCTTCCTTGGCCTTGATTCTGGTGATGTTCGCCATATCTTTCCTTTCTAACAAAAATAGTCTGTTACCAGACTGTCAATAGTATTTTACATTATATGGCGGAAGATTTCAAGAGTTTTGCGTGAATTACTAGTTTTTGTTCGTCGTCGTAGCAGGTTGATAAAGTAAGAATTTGGTCGGAGCTTTCGGGTTTTACCGCAAAATCGTGAGCCGAGCGGGCAGAAATGAGTTCGAGAAAGTTTGAGTAGGCTTTTTCGTCTGCAAAATTGGTTTGAAGGTAGTCGGAGGTTGTGGGAACGATATAGACGGAGAACACGGCCCAGACGCTGGACGAGTTTTCGGTGACAGTGCGAATTAGATGAGATTCGGGTGAGTTAATCCAGGCGGATGAGAGCAGGTTTTTAAGTGTGCCAAACATGGTTTTGTCGGTGCGACCATGAGCATAGATGATGTTGTTTTGGCTCGACAGAGTTTTAGAGTTGCGGTAGTCTAAGAAAACCCAGCCAGCGTTGTTGTAGGAACGGTCAAAGGAATGGTAGAGATAATAGCGGTTGTCGGCAGTTTGAACAAACGGGTAGTTGACATTGGTGCCAAGTACTTGGAGCCAGCCAACGGTGTCGGAGTTTTCTGCGATGAGCGCGGGCAGATTGACGGAAAGGAGTGGAGTGTTGAGATAGCGCCAATACAAGGAAACTTCTGGCGTAGACTCCGCTTCGGGTTCGGCTTCTATGACATTCTCTGGGGTTGGGTCTGGGATTTCTTCGACTTCGGCGGTTTGCTCTAGAGCGGAGATTTGAGTGTTGGTGCGGGCGGTTTCTAGGTGATAAGAAATTATTTTGAACCCAGCAAAGAGAAGCGTGGCTAGTGAAATTATAAATATAAAACTCGAAATGAGCTTTTTGGTTTTCATGATGACAATTTTGCGGTCTATATTGGTGTTTAAGTGGGCCAATTTAGACAATGGTGCTGGAAGTAGGACTCGAACCTACGAAGGCCGAAGCCGAGAGATTTACAGTCTCTTGTCATTGCCACTAGACGATTCCAGCAATGTTTATATGTTAGCAGAATCTGCGGGGATTTTCAAGGACAAGTTTAGCTGATATTCTTGCCTCTTTTGGGCCGAACAAGACGAGATGGGCGACGCATGGCGGGCTGGACGGAGCGTGAGCTAATTTTGCTGGGTCTTCGGATGCTTCGGCGTACTTTGGGTTTTTTCTTTTCGAGGGCGGCTAGTTGGTTGTTGATGCGAAGCATAGTTTCCTCGACGCCCTCTTTGTCACCAGCGGCTTCATATAGGGCCAAGATTTGGCGGAGAGTAGTGGTGCTGGCTTCAAGCTCGTAGGCAGATTCGAGGGCTTCGATGGCTTCTTTGCGATGACCAAGTTTTTCTTTGGCTTTGGCTAGGGCAATGAAACGCGCGGGGATACCACCCTCCAGCGAAAGAGCTTGTTCAAAAGCCATAGCGGCTTTTTCGTACGAGCCAGTCTCTAGGTAAATTAGGCCTGCGTTATGAAGCGAGGAGGGGTTGTTGTCGAGTGATTGAGCAATTTCGAAACATTCTATAGCTTCATCGTATTTTTGTTCTTTGGCGTAGAGTATGCCTAAACGGTTGTAGGCGGCGGCATTTTTTTCGTCGAACTTTAAGATAGTGAGGAGGGCTTTTTCGGCACGAAGGGGCTTGCGTTCTTTCATGGAGTCTTGGGCAATGGTCCAAAGTTTTTTCATTTGGGCGTTGTAGCGAGGAGATTTTTCGGTTTTGGCTTCACGTTTTTTGAGGATGAGCGGATAGGCAAAAACTAGAAAGACGGTAAATAGAAAAATTAGCGTGATGCCAAGCATAGGTTTATTATAGCATATCCGCGACAAAATGAAGTTTGATGTGCCCATTTGCTAAGAGATTATCGTATAGTTTGAGCAAATTTGGCAAACGGCGAAGATACTTGTCTTGGTTTGTGGCGAAATATGATTTGTAGAGTATTTCGATTGCGGCGCCAACGACTTCTAACGCAAGACCACGCGGATTATCTTTGGTTTTGGCAATTTGATTGGCTAGTTCTATGAGTTTGGTCTGGTCTGCCACAATTAAGTCCTTGGCAAGTTTGCTAACTTTTGTCGAGACAGAGAGTGGAGTGCTGAGGGTGTTTTTCTGTAAAAGATAATAGACGTGTGCGCGAGAGAGAATGGTGGGTAGCAACGCAGAGGGGGTTTTAGTAATAAAAACAAAATGATGATTGAGGCCAGGCTCTTCTAGTGTTTTGAGAAGGGCGTTTGCGGCCTGAGGGTTGAGCAGTTCGGCTTGGGTTATGGCAAAAATACGTTCTGTGGACTCGGCGCTATTTGTGCTCCCCAAAAATTCACGGACAGCCTCGACGGAGATTTTGTTAGTTTTGAGGTCGGGGGATAAAAGGGTAATTTGGTTTTGGTAGGTTTTTCTTAAGAGTGGAAGAATTAAATCTGGACTAACGGCCAAGACTACAAAGCCAGAGCTTTTAACTTTTTTGACTAAGTCTGTTAATGATTCTACGAACATTAGGCAGAGAGAGCTTGGTTAAAATCTGGTGGCAGAGTGGAGACGAACGTTTTTCTGACGCCACCAGGGAGAGTAATTTCGAGAGATTTAGCGTGCAAAAATAGCCTTGGGACTTGCGTTTGAGGCGTGCCATAGACGCGGTCGCCCAAAATGGGGGTGCCAAGATATTTTAGGTGAACACGGAGCTGGTGAGTGCGCCCCGTAACGGGACGGAGTTCTAGTAAAGAGTGGTTTGCGTTTTGGCTAAGAACTTTGTAGTAAGTGATGCTAGGCTTGCCGTTTGGGTCGACCTGAAAGGTGGTTGGGCGCTTGAGGTTGCGCGCAATGGGCAAATCGATTTTAGCTTCGTTTAGCTTGGGACGTCCGACTACAATGGCATTGTAAACTTTGTGGGCTTTTCTTTCTTGAAACTGTTTGCGCAAAAAACTTTGGGTTTCTGGGGTTTTGGCAAGAATTACTACGCCAGAGGTGTCGCGGTCGAGTCGATGCACGAGTAGCCCATAGTTTTCTAGAGTGGGTTCGGGGCAGTAGCTACCTTTGGCCATACTTAGCAAACCGGCTGGCTTGTCTACTACGAGCACGTTTTCATCTTCGTAGATGATGGGGAGTGGTTTGCAATTTGTGGCTTTGTTTGAGCTAGGTACAGACAAAACTACATTGGCTGTGGCGAGGTGTTTTGAATTGGGTTTTTGAGAAACAGTGCCGTCTACCGTAACAAACCCAGAGCGGATAAAAGTTTGGAGAGTGGAGCGGTTATATGTGGGATACTTTTGTACCAATAAATGGTCGAGTCGAACCTTTTGAGGCTGATCTTCTGAGGTTTTTAACTTTATGTCGCCGTTGATTACGCGCGACATAGTGGGTTTGCTAAACTTTTTGCCAGTGATTATCATTAGCGCAAACCTAGTTTAGAATAAACCTTGGCAAGTTTGGCGTTTGCGACTGCGTTGGCATAGTCCTTGCCTTCTTTGAGTAGAATGGAGACATCTTCGTCGGATATTTTTGCTAGTGAAGTTTGGAACGAGGCGAGCAGACTAGCAACCGATTCGGCGACTTTTGTTTTTAGTTCGCCGTAGCGCGTGCACCCACGCCATTTGGCAATAACAGCATCTAGCGGCTGGTTGGTAATTAGAGCTTCGATGGTGAGGAGATTGGAGATACCTGGACGAGAGGCAAAATCGTAGTCGACCGAGCCGAAAGAATCGGTGGTGGCGGACATGATTTTTTTCTTGGCAATTTCTGGAGCGTCGCTTAGCATGATTTTGGTGTTTTCTCCAGGAGTAGACTTGGACATTTTTTTGGTGGGGTCGGATAAGTCGCGGATGCGGATGCCGTTTGAAAGCCCCATAAATGCGATTTGCGACTTGGTGTCGACTGGTACGGTAAAAGTTTCGCCAAAACGAGAGTTAAAACGTTGGGCTAGGTTGCGTGTTAGTTCGAGATGCTGAAATTGGTCTTCGCCAATGGGGACGTAGGTGGCGTCGTATAGCAGGATGTCGGCCGCCATTAGAACTGGGTAATCAAAAATGCCTACGTTGGCCGAAGCTTTGCCTTCGCCTTTTTCTTTGTATTGAATCATGCGCGAAATTTCGCCCATGCTGGCAATGCAATTTAGCGCCCAAGTAAGCTCGGCGTGAGCAGGGACGTCGGACTGGCGATAGATGTGGACGTTATTGTTCAACGTTAGGCCAGCCGCAAGATAGTATTTGATGGAGCGCAAAGTGTTTGTTTTTAGCGAACCGTCGACATCCGAGATGATTGAATGTAAATCGGGGATAAAAATGTTGACGCAGTAATCTTTGGAATGTTTGTTAGACAAACGCACCATGGGGAGTAGGGCGCCGAGAAAATTACCAAGAGTGAGTTCGCTGTTGACACGCAGGCCAGTGAGAATGGTTTTCATGCTTCCATTGTAGCATAATTTGTGTTACAATGGGAGTGTATCCTTGTGGGGTGCTAGCTCATTTGGTAGAGCGCTTCCATGGCATGGAAGAGGTGAGGAGTTCGAATCTCCTGCACTCCACCAAAAGTCAAGAAAAGGCCTGGAGGTCTTTTTTGTTGGCTTTTTAACAGAGAGATAGAGATTTGGTGCTATAATGTAGCAAAGGGGGCGTACATTTATATGGAGGTGAGTGAAGTTGACGACGCTAGAAGCGCTACGCGAGGCTATTCCTGGCTTTGACGACAAATGTTTTTTGTTGTATGAACGTTGGAAGTATACACTTATCCAAAAATACGTGCCCCGGAATGGCTACGTTAGATTTGGGATGTGGAAACTTGACACGGACCGCATGACGGGCTTGCTTAAGTCTAACTCGCCAGTTAGCGATGCAGACCATGTATTTGCGCTAATGAATCTGGTGCTTTGCTATAGAGACATCTTTGGCAAGTACTATCCGCCTTTGTTTGGATTCCAACCGCAGTGGGACAGTATTATGTGCGGGTTGATTTATCACGAGATTGGCGAGATTGAGATTGGCGACCTTGTTGATGACGGCAGCACAGACCGCAAGCTTAAAGATAAGCTAGAAAGCAAAGTGTTTGATTCGTTTATGACTGGGTTTGACGACGACGTACAACGAGCAAGAAAACGTGAGTTTGCCGAACTTCAGGATGGTACCGACATTAAAAAATTGTTTGACAAGGCAGTGTTTGTTCTGGCTCAGGGATTTTTTAAGTGGATGTTCAATCTTGAAGGGGGCATGGATTATAAGCTAACGCACTATGCACTGTCTAGGCAAGATAAGGAGTTTATGCGTCTTACCAAGTCTTCGAGGCCAGTCGATAATTTATATGCGCATTTCTTGTCGGTTTCGCAGGGGCATATTTCGAGAGGATTCTTTATGGGAACTATCGAGGCGATGTACCGTCAAGATTTTGGTTGCGAGGTGCCCGAAACCGTGAAACAATTTTACTAACCCCTTTTGCCCAGACCGATGGTCTGGGATTTTTATTCGAAAGTGGTGGGGGCTTTTTCTTGTAGTTGGTCATTAATTGAGTTGGCGCGCTTTTCCAAAAAATCGAGGATGGAGAGAAATTCGGCGTCGCGGTCGGAGTCGGTAAAAGCCGAGGCAGATGTGCGGTCAAAATATGGACGAATCATGGTATATTGACGCATTAGCTCTTCGCGAACCGTAAAAAGATTTGAGGTGTTTTTGAGAATGTTATCAAAAGCGCCGTGATATTTAGCGAGCGTTTCGGCAGAAGAGACGATTGTTTGCCAGAGCGGACGATAGCTTGTGGGCAGCTCTGGCTGCAGTAGCTCGTCGATGGGCCATGAGGTAAAGCGTTCTGCGAGATTGGGCCAAGCGTTTAGCCAATCGTTTTTGGCCGAATGGCCGTTATCCCACGGGTAAAGCTCGAGTTTACCGTTGTTGATGACTAGATAATAATTGTGAGCAATGGCGCCAGTGTAGCCGTCCATATCGAAAATTAGATTTTGAGCGGCAAAATAGTTAGCGATTTCGGTTAGGTTCCAGTAGTCAGAGACCGATTTGCTTTCACATAGTGCCTTGATGGCGTTTATGACCAAAACTTCTTCGGCTGGGGAATATTTTTTGATGGCATTTTCGAAGATGTCTGGGTAGTCGGAGCTTTGGTTGCCGTGAAAAATAAGTTCCGCGCCTCCGCCGAAGCTGGGTAACTTTTCTTGGTCGAGAGTGTTTAGCTGGCCTTCTGGGAGACGTGCTTGATATTTGATATACCTATCACGGTCAACGTTGATAGCTTCTGGCTTAAAAATAGCTGAGTTTTGAGAGAGGTTGTTTCTGGCTTGAAAGCTTGAGGAAACTTCTTCTTGCAAAATGCGTAACCCTTGCGACTCGCCGTTGATAAACACTTCGGCGTACGATGTCAACGATACGGGGACATCTGCGGCTTGAAAGATGGCTGTGGTCATGGCTTCGCGTATCCAAGAAATATCTTCGATGGGATATTTGAGGATAAGTTTATCTAGGCCGCGGTAGGTTTGAGCTTCGTTAAAATAGTTAAAAATGATTTTGTAGCTGTAAACGCCGTAATTATTTAGCTCAAAATTGTTGGCTAAAGTGGCATTTCCGTGAGTAGAGAAAGAAACATTTGACAACATTTCTCCGTCGACAGATACGTTGACGTGGAGCTTGGGCTTATAGATGGCGTTTTCCCAAAGGCGGGTTTTGTCGGCGTCGTTTATGAAAATCTCAATTTTGTGGACACGAGAGTTATCGAACAGGGTTTCGGCGTAGGTTCGCGTGTCGAGGGGCGGTTGATTTTGGTTCAAAAAAAGCGTACCGCCAAAAACAATTGCAAGGAGCAAAAAGCAGATTAGATACTCGGCATATTCGCGGAGATGTTTCATGAGGATAGTCTATATTCTAAACTACGGAGGATGTTTAGAAAATACATAAATGCATCAAAAGGCGAGTCGTAAGCGGAAAAATAGGCGTGAACGTCGCCGTCGTTCCAGTATTTGGTGCACATGTAGTAGGCGTGGTCGGAAGTAGTAAGGCGGCGAAAATCAGAAAGCAATTCTTTGTTGCCAGTTTTGAGGATGCGGGGGCGGAGAGAATAAAGCGCGGTCATGGCCTCGTCTTGCATGCGATTCCCCATCCATGCGGAAAGGTCGCGCTCGGTGTCGGCCCAAGTAACTGTGTATGGATAGGAAAGCTCGCCAACTGCTGGCCTTTTAGCGGCTTCAGAAACGGTGAGAAATTGATGGTTTTCGCCGACCAACCAACTTTCTATGAGATGTTTGGTAAACTCAAAAATGCCCGTTTCTGCCCATTGGTGTTCGCCAAAGGTTTCGAAATCCATGAAGAGGTTTACAACGTTACCTTCGGGGCCAGATGTGGCAGCTTCAAGCCAAGATTGGTATTTTTCGACGGTTAGGGGCCAATCTTTCCACTCGCGGTTAGAAAAACGAAAAGCAAGGTCGTCGGACAGGCGATAGTTTTTGGGGAGTAGTTTTAGAGATTTGGTGCCAGCGGCTTTGTAGGTGAAATTGGGCGAGCGCCATTCGAGAATCTTGTCCCAACCTTCGACTAGGCAAGCCTTAAAGCCCATGGATTCGATAAGTTTACCCATTGAATTGTTATAGGTAAGCTCGGTTCCGCGAAAAACTTTTGGGGTTACACCAAACAGTTCTTTGAACTTGTTGAGCTGGAGCTTAACTTGGGCTTTAAATTCGTCTTGGCAATAAAAATATGACATGGAGTGGTAGTAAGTTTCGGCGACAAGTTCGACGCGTCCAGAGGCTACCATAGCCTGAAGTTTTTCGACGAGGCTTGGCATCCACATTTCGGCTTGTTCGAGCCAAACACCAGTGATACTTAGAGAAAACTTGAAGTTTGGGTGTTCCTTGAGAGCGGTTTCGAGAAGCGTAAGCATGGGCGCGTAGGACTTTTCGGCAACTTTGCGAAAGATACGCTCGTTGTTTTGCTTGGAGTGATAGTTGCCATCAAAAAAATAGTTAACGTTGTTTGCGACATCGAAAATTGAGTAGGTGCGATAGCGCCAAGGCTGATGGATGTGGAGATATAGGCAAATACCCTGCAAAATTAACCTCGCTTGTGTTTATAGAGTTTATTATAGGATGCTTCACATTTTTTGGCAATATCGCCCCACGAAAGTTTACGGTATTCGGCACTTGAGGAGGTGCGTAAGGAATCTTTGAGAGCAGGCGATTCGACAATGGCAAGGATTTCGTTAGCGAGTTTTTCTTCGTCCCAAAAATCATAACGGAATGAGCCTTTGAGGACTTCAGCCACGCCAGATTGTTTGGTAAGAATGAGGACATCACCGTGATGGGCGGCTTCAAGAGCGGTAAGCCCAAAAGGTTCGGAAATGGAAGACATTACGAAGATGTCGGACAGAGAGTAGATGTCGCGAAGTTTTTGCCCACGGATGAACCCCGTAAAGATGACATTTTTAGAGATGCCTAGTTCGGCGGCTAGGCGAATGAGCTCGGGTTTTTCTTCGCCGTCGCCAGCAAATAGAAAGATTAACTTGGGATTTTTGTGAATGGCACGAGCGGCAGCGTGCAGAAGATGCGACAGACCTTTTTGGATAGTAAAACGACCGACGGTGGAGATGATGGTGTAGCCTGCGGACTTGAGAGAGTTGATGTATGCGTAATGGTCGCGAGCAAATTCGTAGGGTTGATGGAGAAAATCTTCGTCTATGGCGTTGTAGATGACGTCGATTTTGTCTAGCGGAATATCGTATTTGTCGTGAATGATTTGCTTGGTAGCTTCGGACACGGCAAAAATGCGGTCAGCAGCGAGAAGGCCGTTATATTCGATTTCGTGGACGAGAGGGTTTCCGCCGTTGCCGCCTGCACGGTCGAATTCGGTGGCGTGGACATGCGCAATGAGTGGAATGCCAAAGTTCTTTTTGGCAAGGATGCCTGCCTCAAAAGTGAGCCAATCGTGCGCATGCACAAGGGCTGGCTTAAACTCCATGAGATATTTTTCGACAAAGTTGACATAGGTGCGCTGGATTTGACGAATGGAGATTTGGTCTGGCGAGACGGCGCTGGGGATTTTGACGTCGGGAATGATAAGCTCTTCAATTTTGTCGGAATCGTAGGCACCAATACCAAAACGGAAAAGCGGGTCGATGCGCGAGGCGGAGAGGACGTTCATAAACTGGATGTTTTCGTGTTTGGCGTAGTATGGGACTACGAAGTCGATATCTAAGCCGTCTTTAGCTAGGGCGCGAGAAAGGTTGAGACAAGCAACTCCTAAACCTCCAGAATTATGCGGCGGGAGTTCCCACCCTAGCATTAGTATTTTCATTATTTCTATTTTAGCACTTTTGTGATAAAATGAAACGGTCTTTTATTGACGGGCGTAGCTCAGTTGGTAGAGCACTGGTCTCCAAAACCAGGTGTCGGGAGTTCGAGTCTCTCCGCCCGTGCCAAACCCCGAATTGGGGATTTTTTATGACTTACGCAGCCGAATCGCAAACCCGCCACCAGGTGCCATCCAAATGTCGATGTAGTTATTGCGAGTAACGCTAGCGGTTTCGATTTTGATTTCTAGGGGGTTATCTCGATAGTGTGCCGAGTCGCCATCGCGATAGATTTCGGCGGTGTAGTTGCCATCGCCCAAAAATGGAAGCAGGACACGGACTTTGTGGGACGATTCGTTGGTGACGCCGCCAACATACCAGTCGGAGGTGCGACGGTCGCGACGAGCTACAACGTAGTACTCGCCGATTTTACCCATGAGCGGGTGAGTACGTTCCCAGTTTACGGGGACGTCTCGAATAAACTTGAAAGCAGCAGGATTAACCTGTTCGTAGAAACGGGGGCGGTCGGCCGCCATTTGCATGCCCGAGGGGATGGTTACGAAGTAGGCAAGCTGGCGAGCAAGAGTGGAACTTAGGCGCTTGGTGGCATTTTCGATGTCGAAGATGCCTGGCGTATAGTCCATGGCGCCAGCTAGGAGCCTAGTAAATGGCAATATGCAGGCATGCGAAGGAGAAATGGCGCCGCCTTCGTATTCTTGACCTCTTGCACCTTCGCGAGTAAGTAGGTTGGGGAAGGTGCGTTCAATGCCGGTGCCCTTGATTGGCTCGTGGACATCAAGGCAAATATGATATTTGGCGGCAAGTTCGAGAGCATGTTGATAGTGTAGTACGCCAAGTTGAGAATGATGATATTCGCGTTTGCCGTCGATTTCCATCATGGAGCCTGCGTAACCAGGTTTGATATAGCGAATGCCAAGTTTTGTGCAGGCGTCGTAGGTGGCCTCTAGTTGTTTTTCGTAGTTATCGACAAAACCGACTGTTTCATGATGGCCTATGAGTTCGATGCCGTTTTGACGAGCGTAGGCAGCGACGGCTGGGAGATTACAATCGGGCATAGGGGTGATAAAATCGGTGGTTTTACCATTTTTGAGCCAATCGCCATCCCAACCGCCGTTCCAACCTTCGAGTAAGACTCCGCCAAGACCTAGCCGACGAGCGGCGTCGATGTATTCGCGAGCGTGTTCGGTGGTGGCGCCGTGGCGTGGCCCAGACGACCAAGTCCATTCGCCAACGTACATTGCCCACCAAACACCAATAAACTTGATTGGCAACACCCATGAAAAATCTTCTTTTGGTGGGTCGTTGAGGTTTAGGGTTATGCGATTTTTAACGAGGTCGATGGCGCGGTCGGCAATCATGACGACACGCCAAGGAGTGCTCCATGGGAGTTCGACGCGCGCCTTGATTCCGTCTGAGAGAGGGGTGATGTCGGACTTAAGGGCTTTCCATTCATCGAGCTTTAAGGTCATTTCACCGTAATTGTACAAGGCGGCTTCGTGAAGGGAGATGTAGTAATCGTTGCGAAGATGGATGGTGAGCGGAGTGTGGACAGACTTTTCGAGATCGTAAACGGGGACTTTCTCGTAGTTGTATTCGTAGCGATCGGGTTGGTAAGCTGGTATTTTCCATGCTTCGGCGTTTAAGTCTATATTGAATTCGGTTAGCTCGTCTTCTATTTCGACACGGAAAAACTCTGGTTGTGGTGGCAATTCATAGCGAAATGCGACGCCATCGTTGAATACGCGAAAGCGCAAAGTAAAGAGACGTTTTTTGCCTGATGTTTCGGCTAAATAAAAGGTAACCTCGGAATGAGAGTCGGTGACAAAATGGTCCTCGCCCCAAACGGTTTCCCACATGGTGCTGACGGTTTTTTCGGTGGTGCGGACGAGCGAGAGATAGTCGCCGAGAGGGTCGGAACCTTTAAGTTTGATGCCGAGGCGCGACTCGCGAATAATCGTGCGCTCGTCTTTAGTGACAGAATAGGAAATGTGCCCTTGGCGAACAGAGAACTTTAGGGCAACACGCCCGTCGGGGGATTTGATGTTGCGCTCGACGTCTACGCTTGGGCGACGAAAATATTCGAACCACTTCAAAAACTTTTTCTTGTCAAAAGCCATAACCATATTATATATAATTGTCCACCAAAAAACTATGATAAAATTGAACCATGAAACGCAAAATTATTATTGCGACTCTTTGTTTTTTGGTTACGGCTGGTTTGTCTTTTGGGGCGTTTAAGCTAAACGAAAATGGGTTCTTTAAGAAATTATTTCATAAACCTGGGGAGCTAATACTTGATGAATCGCTAGATACTTTGGAACAGCAAGAGATTCTTGAGCAGTTTGGCGAAACAGAGTTGTGGGAAGACGTTACAGTAAAAAAGATTGATAGCTTTGTGCAGAAAGAAGATAAAAATTTGTTTTTGAGGAAGATTTTGGTGCCTACGGCAGAGTTTTATAGTTCTGTAGAGAGTATTACCGAGCAGGAACTAGCCGAATGGCGCGCAACGCAAAACACCAATTTGATAAACGTTAGCGAGCTTGGGGCGGATAAAAAACTACTTAAAGTGGGGGAAGATTATTTTTTGGATACATTTGCGAGCGGTGCAGTTTTTGAATACTTAGAAGTATCTATTGATAGCGAAGAGGACGTAGGTAAGGTGGAAAATATCTTACGGCCACTTGAAATTGAAAAGTGGACTAAGAATGATGTGCTGTCCTTTACGCAGACTGGAGTTACGGCAATGAGCCGAAACATGAATGTGGCCGTGCGTGAGGTTGGGGATGGTAAAGAGTTTAGTAGGAACATTCGTGATTATCTAGGAAAAAGCGATTTGACTCACACCAGTAATGAAAGTAGTTTTTCGGACTGGGCTAGTGGCACGAACATTTGCTCGGATTGGCGTTTTGTGGACACTATTCTTGATATTGGGCTTGATATTGTTGAACTTACAGGTAATCACAACCAAGACTGTGGCGACCAAGCAGCACTGGATACCATAGCCAAATACGAAGAGCTAGGAATAAAGACTGTGGGTGGAGGACGAAATGCCGAAGAGGCGGCTAAACCTTTGGAGATTGACGAAAAAGGCTCAGAAATATTGATGCTGGCCTACAACCAAAGTACGGGCGGAGCAACCTATGACGGAACTCCTGGGGCTAACCAATACTATGAAGAAGATGCAAGAGCTAGAATTGCGGAAGCTAAAGCGCAGGGCAAATTAGTGATAGTGGACGTGCAATACTATGAGTGTAGTATGTATGTGAGCGAGGTGGAGGACACTACTTGCGATGCGGCGAATTCTAGCGCAGGTGACCAAGTTGGGATGTTTAGAGGCTTGATTGATATGGGCGCGGACATTGTAGTGGGTACCAGTGCACACCAGACTCAAACTTTTGAAAAATATGGCAAGGGATATATATATTATGGTCTTGGGAACTTGTTTTTTGACCAAGCTTGGTGGCCAGGAACTACAAGAAGCTTGGGGCTGACGCATTACATTAAAAATGGTAAGTTATTGCAGACAAGGCGGTTTGGAACGGTGTACGACTTTAGCTATGCTCCGAGGCTGATGTCTGACGAAGAACTGGCTTTGTTTGTAGAAAGATTAAATAATTCACGCCCATAAAATAATGGGCAAAATACGCCGAACGTGCGATAATAGTAGTATGAATAACGACCCGCTAGTGTACGTGCCTAAAAAGGGGCCAAATGCCACTAAAGCTGCAAAACAGAAAAAGAAAGGCAAAATGCCACTTGTGCTGGATATACTTTCGATTATCTTGGTGGCAGGCGCTACGTATGCTATTTTTAGGTTGACTGCGGTAAAGCCAGAAAATCGTGAAGAGAACAACCCAGCGGTAGTGTCGGATTTGCCATCGGATGAAGATGACTTAGAAAAGCCCGACGAGCTTGACCTTTCTAATGTAGTTAGAGAATGGGCTAGCCATTATACGTTTGGGCCAGATGCGGGAATTAAAATCTACGATTTGGACAAACAAAGAACAGTCGCGGAGCTTAATCCATACGAAACTTACAATTCGGAGTCGCTTTATAAGCTTTTTGTGGCGTATAAAGGTTATCAGATGCTAGACACTGGTGAGCTGAGCGCAGAAACAACCGTAGCTGGGCAGGCTCTTAAGACTTGCCTTGATAGGATGATTAGAGAGAGCTACTCGCCTTGCGCTGAGGCTTTGATAGCCCTAATTGGCGCTTCTAACCTTGATAATATTATTCGTACCGAATATGGCATCCCTGGCTCTAGCGTAGTTAATTATACGACAAATGCCAGTGATATGGTTGATATGATGCGCATATATTATGCTCATGATGGTCTTAGCAATGAGAACGTGGCGCAGCTAAAGGACAGCATGCTTAACCAACCAAACAGTAATCCCGAGCTGACCTGTGGTACCGAAACATACGGTTGCGCATGGCGTGGGGGGCTGCCTAGTGGGTTTACGAAGGCTAAAGTTTACAACAAGGTTGGCTGGAACTACAACGGCAGTATGTATGTATCTTATCATGACGTAGCGATTGTGGAGTTTAGCGAGTTTAACAGACATTTTGCAATTGCTTTGTTAACCAAAAACTTTGCCGATGCTAACGGTTCAAAAGAGTTTGGCGCTATGGTAGAGGCTGAGCTTTTGCATCTTTTGGAACAAGAAGCAAAAGATAAATAGTGCGACTAATATGTGGAGAAAATTTGCGACCAGTAGGTTTTGTACTGGGTGGATGGGTCGAAGATAAAGCCAACGGAGAGGTTGGTAAAATCGGGGTTTAGGATGTTGTCACGGTGGTCGGGGGAGTTGAGCCAAGCCATAACCACAGTTTCTGGAGAAACGGCGGCGTTCCCAGCCATGAGATTTTCGCCAGCTTTGCCGCCGTCTGGAATGGGACAAGCGGTTTTCCATGAGGAGCCGTCGGGACGGGTATGAGAATAGCTTGACATTAACTCGCGCGCGCGGATGGTGGCAGCAGCCTCACAAGTGGTCCCCCACTGAAGCTCGGCAAGGCCGTTAGAAGTGCGCTCTTTGTTGACAAGCTCTAAGACTTCACGCTTCCATGATTCTATGGGCGGATCGATGACAGTAATGGCGATTTCGTCGTGACGTTTGCCATCGTAGGTGCCAGCGGTGATGGTAGTGGTGCCAGGGCCGACAACGACTGGGTAGCGACAAGTTTCGGAAGAGTAGCCGAGCCATGTGCGAGCCGACGAATAAAAACCAGATATGACGGAGCGGTTGGAAGATTGCCAGTACATGCTGCCGAGGTTGGACAAGTTTCCGCCTACGCACAAGTCGATGTCGGCCGTGGAATAGATGGTGAGAGAGGTTTCGTTCCAAAGTTCGCTGGCGCTAACTGGTTCGGAAGATATCCAGCCGCTAGCAGAGATTTGATAGGTGGAGCCGTCGGCGGAGGAAATAGTGCGGCCAACAGACGAATCTTGAGCAGAGCTAAGCATGGCTACTTCTTCGAGCGAATCCGTAACTTCGTCGGTGCGCTCATCGACGGCACGAAACTCGAGGTTGCCACCCCAAATGGCCGAAGCAATGAGAATGCCTGCAATTAAAATTGCCACCGCATTAAGTGAGAGCAAAATTGTCATGCGTGTTTGCTTGAGCATTGCGGCCGCTGCAGCCATGAACCTCCTTTTTAGAAATTATAGCATAAGTTTAACTTAAACTCTAGGACTTAATTTGTTGTAAACAGAGGCAACAGATGTTATAATTTGTTCTGCGGGGGAGCACATTAAAAAGGAGGAATGACGATGACAAAAGCTGCTACTTGTTTTGACGTGTCTAACCTTTCGACAGAGCAGTTAGTTGATTGGGTAGATTTGGAGATTAAGCTTGGTATGGACTTTGCAAATGGCAAAATCTCGCCTATTTCTAAAATGCCCGCCGAGTATCCTGCACTTGACCTAGTGCGCCTAGAAGAAGGTGACGAAGGACTTTCTGGCCCTGAACTAAAAAAACAGGTGATGGACAAAGTTGACCGTGCGTTTTTGTATCGTACCGATAAGCCCACTAGAGATTCTTTCTTGCACTGTTACAGAAGTTTGTTTTTGAAGTATCTTGAAAACCCTGGGCTGGTTCGCAACTTTAAGTTTTTCAAGGTGCCCGAGAGTGACGCGATGTTGCTGTTTTATATCAACGTATGGACTGGCAACATGGCTGGCGTAATGGACCTTTTACACCACAATGCGCCACATTTTAGCTACGTTAACCTTGCAGGCGAGATTGCCACGGATTTTGACTCGCGAGATTCTTGGCCGCAAATGAGCATGCATGAAGCCATGAACATTAACGAGCGCGAAAAGGCCAAGGAAGTTTGCGACGAAATCAACCGTTTAGCAAAATCGCTTGGCCGTCCGCCGAAAGTTACAGCTCTAGGAAGTGGCAATTTTCCCGAAAGATTCTATGGCTTGCCAGAGACTAAGTTGACGCTGTTTGATAGTTCGCCGACCGTACTTCCCGAATCTAGGTTGTTTTCTGTTGCTACGCCAGCTGGGCACTTTAACGCAAAAAATCTGGTGTTTTACCACGAAGATTTGTTTGGCGCTTGCTCGCATAGCGAACTGATTAGAACGCAGGATTTAGTAACACTTAGGGGCGTGTCAATGTATCTTGAGGACAAATCGGTGGCAGATGCGTTGGTGGTGGGCGCGAAGCTACTTTCGCTCAGCCGAGAGATGATGGTGGACTTTCTGGTGTTAACTAAGTCGATGGTGCGCGTAGGTTTGCAGGGTTGGCCCAAAAAACCAACCGAAATGTTTATCTCTAAAAATGCCGATGAGGCTATCTTGCGTGCGCAATATGTAATGGGAATTGCGAATATGCTACTTTTTAAGGATGGCCTGAGATTTAGCATTTCCGACATTAAAGTTACTAATCTACCGCCTTGGGGCGTGCAGAGCGTCAGAGTTAAGTATCTTAAAGAGCCTAAATAATTTCCTCCCCCCATTAACCTCGAGCAAAAAGGCTTGAGGTTTTTTTATGCTTTGGTATAATTAAGTTTGTAAGGAGGTTTGATGCAGTTAATTAACATCTTGCTTATTGCCGTTTCTATTTTGACGCTTTTGTCGGGCATTTCGGTTCTTTTGGGGGCGCGCAAAAACGAGCGTGCAGAAGCAGTGCTGTTTTTCTTGGCAACTTTTTTTGCTCTTGGTTGGGCGGTTTTTGTGGGGGTGTTTTTGAGGTTGGACGAGAATGTTAGCCTTGATACTGCTCGCACCATAATATATATATATTATATATGTGCACCTCTAATGTGTTGGGGACTTATGTCTTATGCCTGCTATAGATATAAATTTGGCAAGATTTCTATGGGCGTGTTTGGGGCGATTTGTTTGACACTTATTTATTTGATACTTACCAAGGGCGAGCTATTATACGAAAACATTGTACTTTCTGAGGTAACGGGAAATACAGTAAATTTACAGAATAACTGGTTTAATGTGGTTTATGGAGCGTATCATTTTGCAACGGTTTTGATGTATATGGTTGGGCTGATTGTAGCAATGACCCATACCAAGAACGAGAATATCAAAAAAGCTAATTTGATGGTTTTGATTGGTTTTGGCGTAACTGGAGCGCTGGCGTTACTCTTTAATTTTATTTTGCCAGTCATGGGTAAATATGACACGATTTGGATTGGGCCACTGGCGATGAGCTTGGCTTGGGTGTTTCATTATTATGCCATTCTTAGATACAGATTACTGGACCTTGCTGGGGGTTGGCTGAAAGTTCTAAGCTATATTATTATTATGACGCTTGCAGCCATTGTTTACCTCTCGATTTTCTTTGTGATTTTTATTTCGCTGTTTAAGGTAAGTAGCCCTAGCATGAACGTGATTGTGCTAAACATTATTATGATTACGGTTGTGATTTTATTGTTCCCAGTGCTGAACGAGATTAGTGGATATGTGCGAAGCTTAGTGGATGTGCACAGTGTAGACTTGGTGTATATAGTAAAAAAGTTGAATGCACTTAGTAAAGAATATATAAATTACCCTGAGTTGGCGGAGTTTTTGGCACAACATTTGCATTTTCAGTATATTGGGTTAATTGTTAATAACAAACTTTATAGCAGCAAGGCAGTGAAGGTGAGTAATGCCGAGGTAGATAAAATCAACAAGCTAAAGGCTGGGAAACATGGTGTGTGGGTGGAGATGAATAAGGACGTTAAGGAGCTAGTTAGAAACACTGGGGCAGAGGGCGTGGCGGTACTGAAAGACAGCCATGGTGAAGAGGTGGGAAAAATACTAATTGGCAGACCACTGGGCGGAATTAATTTTAATAGCAGAGATTTGGGAGAGATAGAAACAGCACTGACACTGCTGGCGGTGGCGATTAGTAGCGACAAGGGTTTTAGGGAATAAAAAGCCCCCTGCAGGGCAGGAGGCTTAGCGTGGGGGATTATCTTCTGGTTTTAGACAAGGCAAAACGTACGGCGACGGGCGGAATGTTTTGACTGTCGGGCAAAACTTTTACTCGCTGCTGATTTAAGCGCATGGCGTTGGTGATGATTTTGACATTGTCGCACACCGAAATGAGATTTTCGCCAATATAAGTGGGGCTAGCATCACGCCGATGAAACAACTGGTAATTTCGCTCCCACACCCAATGCTTGACTTTAATGTCGAAAGCCAACTGTCCGCCTGGGGCGAGCATTTCGTAGGCCGCCACAATGTAGCGACGCAACTCTTTGAAGCTGATTGGCATGAGGTCGTTTATGATGACCGTATCATATTCTTTGCGATGGCGCGGGTCGGAAATTACAGATTCGATGTTGTCGGTGGCGTAGTTGATGGCAATTTTGTCACTTGCGCCATGGTTTGCGTAGGCGTGCGACAAAACATCGACGCGACTGACGGAGCTATCGGAATCAAATGCCGAAACACGCTGAACGCTCGGAACGTTGACATTGGGCTTGGGACTAGGCTTGAAAGTGTACCCTTTAACCAGCGTAAACTCTGGCAGGTACCCAGCGCCTAAGACTGCTACATGCTCGGAGCTTTGTGCAAGCTTGGAGTTTTCTAGAGTTCGCTCGCGCAAGAAAGCCAGTGCGGGGTCCCTGATGAAGTAGCGAAAAAGTGGGTCGCTTGCGGAAATCCTTTTGAGATTGCCTGAGAAGTCTGGCGCGAAGCCAAAAGCCACGGCGCTATAGACTGCTTCGGTAAAATGTAAAATCCAGCTGGCGAACAGCTCGGAGCCTTGTACCTCGTACTCGAAGAAAGAGTACATGCCAGGGTCCTTGAGAAGCTCAGTAAGGAGAGCGGCGTTAGCGCTAATTACGGACGGTTCGGCGGTGGAGACTTTGGCGAGTTTCGCTACCATAGCATTTACATCCTCGCTCTCGACGAATAGGTTGTAGGGTTCGATTTGGTAGTTGAAGGAACTAGAAACGTAGGCGCCGCTATTTGAATTTTCGTTTAGAAACGGATACGTTTCGGGAGTAACGTCTTTGTCTTTTGGCCAATTAGGAATATACACTTAAATCCCTCCTTTTAATGTGCAAAATAGAGGCCTTTTGGACCCCTGCTGATGAATATAATAACACAAAATTACGAACTTGTAAATGGTGGAGTAGAGGAGACTCGAACTCCTCACCTCAGCAATGCGAATGCTGCGCTCTACCAGATGAGCTACTACCCCACTGAGATTATTTTAGCACAAAAAGCGTATGGTGAGTAGAAGATTTTAAGATAGATAAAAATAGGTTGGGTTGTGGGCATTAGGAAATGTAGAGGTGACTGGGACACTAAGTTGCGGATGATAGGAACACAGAGCGAAAATTGGAGTTGCTAGGCCGTTGGTGCTGGGAAGCGCAAGGCGAGGGATTTGACTTCTTGCTTGATGTCAGCCAGTTCGTCGGCGGCCTCTGGAAGACGAGATTCGTCGCTCAAGCCTACACAGATGTCGATAACACGACGCATCCACAGGGCAATTTGGGCCATTTCTGGCTCGGCAAGACCACGAGTGGTGATAGCGGGCGTACCAAGGCGGACCCCAGAGGGGCGGAAAGCGGCACCTTGGTCGGTGGGGAGGGAGTTGGCGTTGAGGTTTAGACCAACATAGTCGAGGGCTTTTTCGTAGAACTTGCCATCGATGCCGAAACTACCTTTAACGTCAATGAGGATAAGGTGGTTTTCGGTACCTCCGCCTTGCAAGCGGAAACCTTGTTTTTGGAGTGCGGCGGCCAAAGCTTTGGCGTTCTTGACAATTTGCTTGGCATAGGTCTTGAACTCGGGACGGAGTGCTTCACCAAAAGCAACAGCTTTTGCAGCAATGATGTGTTCGAGCGGACCACCTTGGGTGCCAGGAAAAACGGCACGATCAATTAGAATGGGGATGTTTTTTAGTGAGTACTCGGGCTTTTTGAGCGGAGAAGCAACATTGCCCTTGCTTAAGATAAGTCCGCCACGTGGCCCGCGCAGGGTTTTGTGAGTAGTGGTGGTCATGACGTGAAAGCCGTGGTCGAGAGGATTGGGATGAACGCCACCCGCAATTAGGCCAGCCACATGCGCCATGTCGGCCATAAGAAGGCAATCGGGGATTTTTTTGGCAATTTTGGCTACGCGGTCAAAGTTTGGGATTTTCATGAATGCAGAATAGCCCACGAGGATAATTTTTGGGTGTTCGGCAAGAGCCACACGCTCTAGCTCGGCGTAGTCGATGTCGCCAGAAGAATCTACGCCATAGGCAACGAAATTGTAGATGTTGGCGGAGCGGGTGACGGGCGAGCCATGAGTGAGATGTCCGCCAGCTGGCAGGGACATGGCTAAAATGGTATCGCCAGGGCGGCACCATGCCCAATAGACAGCTTCGTTGGCATTGGCGCCAGAATGAGGCTGGACGTTGGCGTGGTCGGCATGAAAAAGGCGACAGGCGCGCGAAATGGCTAGGCGCTCGATACGGTCGATGTTTTCTTGGCCGCCATAGTAACGATAGTTGGGCAAAATCTCCGCCTGGAGCTTGTCTTCTTGCCAAAACTCACCGTCTTTGCCAACGCCGATAAAACTTGGGTAGCCTTCGGAATATTTGTTGGTAAGGACGGAGCCTGCTGCGCGCATGACCTCGGGCGAAACATAATTTTCGCTAGGGATAAGCTCTAGGCCTTCCTTTTGGCGGGTCTCTTCTGATTTGATTAGTGTAAAAACTGGGTCCATGGAAGGCTCCTTTCTTATGTATTTATTGATAGCAAAATTGGGGCAGTTTGCCCCTGTTTTTGGCGATTTTGAAGCGGAGTTTTTTCGGAAGTTTGATGCGCGCTCAAAACTTTGGCGAAAACTGGGGAAAAAGGCGTCTGCGGAGGGGCAGGAAGCATCTACTTCGGTGAGATAAAGCGTGGCTGCGTGAGGCAACATTTGGGCGTAAACGCTGGCGCCGCCTATAACAAAAACCTCTTCGGGGCTAGACTTGTACTTTGAAATAAAATCTGACAGATTGGTGATTTGATGGACACCAGCAGGGAGATTGAGAGATTTTCTGGACAGTACGAAATTGGTGCGGCCACGAAGGGGCTTTTCGCCGAGAGAAAGCCAAGTGTTGTAGCCCATGACTACGGAGTGACCCATGGTGGTCTTGCGGAAAAACTGCATGTCTTCTTTGAAACGAAAGATAAGCTCGTTGTCTTTTCCTAGCTCGTTGCGCTTGCCGATGCAGGCGATAATTGAAAAACTCATCTTGGTTATTACTCCGTTACGGGCATTTTGATGGTGCCCGAGTGTTGATAGTTTTCGAGACGGATGTCCTTGAGGGCTTTTGAGTTGTCGAAAGCGTAAAAGTCGGTGATGTTGGGGTTTAGCCACAGAGTGGGGGCTATGTGGGCGGGTTTTTTGAATTGCTCTTTAATGCCCGCGATTTGATTTTCGTAGATGTGGGCGTTGTTGATGACATAGGTCATTTGTCCTGGGCGCAAACCTGTGGCTTGAGCGAGCAAGTGGCAAAGCACGGCGTACTGCGTAACGTTAAATGGCATACCAAGAGGTACGTCGTTACTGCGAACGGTAACCATAAGGTTAAGCTGGCCAGAGGTAACGTTCCATTGAGTGTTCCAGACGCAGGAAGGCAAGGCGGCGGTTTCGAGCCACTCGTTTTGCCAAAGCGACATAATAAGGCGGCGGTTGGTAGGGTCGGTTTTAAGGGCTTCGATTAGAGAACTAACGAGGTGGTAGCGGTTTACTATCCAGCCATAGGCAGTGCCGATGGTGCCAACGGGGTTTTCTTTGATTCCCTTTTTGGCGTATAACTTGCGGAAATCTTTGCCTGCATAGAGGCCACTAGCAGGGATTTCCCATTCGTCCCAGATTTTGACGCCACGAGAGTGTAGCCAAGATACATCGTTTGAGGCAACTTGATAAATCCAGAGTATTTCCAGGACGGCGGTTTTGAAAGCAACACGTTTGGTGGTGAGGATTGGAAACTCCTCAGACAAGTCGAACTGAAGAACCTGATGCGGAAGCGAAAAGGTAGTGGTTGGGCGCTTAACCTGAGCGAGGTGGGTAGGCATGTTGGTTTGGGTGGCGCTGGAGGTGGACTGGCCAAGGACGGCTGGGTCGGTGGTAATTTTGGCGCCCTGCGTCAAAATACGGTCGCACAAGTCTAGATATTGTTCGTCGAATTTACTCATTGGTATCTCCGTTTTGAGTTTAGTATAACAACTTATTTGTATTTTATCCAGAGTTTGTCGAATTTGGAAATGTCGGCGCCAACGTTTTCTATGTAGGTGCCACGCGCAAAGATTTCGTCTAGCTCGGCAGAGGGCACCGTTTCTACGGAGGAAATCGGGGAAATATAGGGATATTCGGCAACGATTTGGGCGGCGATTTCTGGTTGCATTAGGTAGTTGATGAACTGGTAGGCGTTGGCTTGGTTTTTGCTGCCCTTAACTAAGCAATAATTGTCCATGGAAAGCGAAAAACCTTCGGTTGGATAGGTGATTTTAAGACTTGGGCGTTCGGCCTTGGCTAAAATGGCTTCAGCGTTCCAAACGAGGCCTGCGTCAACTTCGTCGGTGATGAAAAAGGTTTTGGGCGAGTCGGAGTCGAAGGCCTTGATGTTAGGGCGGAGTAGGTCGAAAAAGGCGAGCGATTCGGACAGATGAAAATCGTTTGTAGAGTTGGCAGAATAGCCTGCGGCGTTAAGCATGGCGCCAATGACTACTCTTTGGTCGTCGAGCATAATGATGTTGTTGGCTAGCTCGGGCCTAAGAAGGTCGCGGTAACTAGTGATGAGGTCTAATTTGCTGGCGTCGTAGGCAATAACTGTGGTGGCGAGCAAAAAGGGGTAGGAATATTGATTTTGGGGGTCGAAAGATTGGCCAAGAAAACGGGAATCAAGGTTGGCTAGTTCTGTAAGTTTGGCGGCATCTATTGGTTCAAGCAAATTGCGATGTAACATGAGGTCGACCATGTAGTCCGATGGAAAAATGAGGTCGTAAGTGCCAGGCGCGGAAGCATTAACTTTAGCAAGAAGCTCTTCGTTGGAAGAATAGGTGCCGTAATTTACTTTTATGCCAGTTTGCTGTTCAAAATTTGTAATAACTTCGTCGGGAATGTAAGATGTCCAGTTGAGTACATTGAGATGTTCGTGTGGAGTTTCGAGCTTTTGTTTGGCTTGGCGAGCCACGATAAAAATAACTGCAAGTAAAATAATGGCAATTGCGATAGTTAGGCGCACATAAACGGTGCGGACTAGTTGGGTTTTCATGAAAGTTTCTCCTCTTTATGGTTTTTGACTTTAGCGGAAATGAACAACATAATAACGGTAAACACCAGCATGAGGGTAGTAAGAGCGTTGACGTCGGGAGTGATACCCGTTTTGATGATGCTGTAAATATAGAGTGGAAGGGTGTTGGTGCCTGGGCCTGCGGCAAAATAGGAGATAACGACGTCGTCGAGGCTAAGCGTAAAGGCTAAGATGGCTCCAGAAATGATGCCTGGTTTGATAAGTGGGAGCGTAACATACCAAAAAGTTTTCCAAGGGCCTGCGCCCAAATCTTTGGCGGCTTCTTCGATGCCACGAGGAAGAGCAAACAAGGTTGAGCGGACGGATGTAATAATGAACGGCACCGAAAAGGTGATGTGCGCTAAAAGTACCGTGCTAAAGCCCAACTCAATACCAGTTAAGCTAAAAATTGCCAAAAGCGAGATGCCAAGGACGATTTCGGGGATGACGATGGGAATGTAAATTAGTTTGTCGATAAAGGTTTTGCCAAAAAATTGGAACTTGCTAAGACCTACAGCCGAGATGGTGCCGATTATGGTGGAAATTGCCGTGGAGAGTGCTGCAATGATGAGCGTATTTTTGAAGGCATCGAGGAGGGTGGCGTTTTCTAAGAGTCGAGAGTACCAATCTAGCGTAAAACCCGTAAAAATGACGTTGAGTTCGCTGGTATTAAACGAGAAAGCCACCAATATGAAGATTGGCAAAAAGAGAAAAACAAGAACCATGGCAATGTAGAAATTGCGAAAATGGTGAGGTTTTTCGGAGGGGCGAATTGAGCGACGAGAAAACTGCGCTAGGTAGGTGTCGTAACGGCCGATGACAAGTGCTGGCATTATCCACCCCCCAGTTCGTCAAGGTTGCCACCGATTTTTTGGTAGAGTTTGACAAGCCCAAAGGTAATGGCGAGCAGGAAAATAGAGAGGGCGGCACCAAGCGGCCAGTTGCGGGCGGTGAGAAATTGGTTTTTGATGAGGTTGCCGATAATCATGGCTTTGCCGCCGCCTAAAATATCGGCAATGAAGAAATAGCCAATAGCGGGAGTGAAAACCATAAGTGAGCCATTGAAGGCGCCTGCGAGTGTGAGCGGC
This sequence comes from Candidatus Saccharimonadota bacterium, assembly GCA_017404245.1. GTDB lineage: Bacteria > Patescibacteriota > Saccharimonadia > Saccharimonadales > Saccharimonadaceae > Nanosyncoccus. The sequence continues at coordinate 66,763 of JAFRCT010000001.1, forward strand.
AAATAAACTTTGAAGAACTTTGCAAGTTTGCCTGCGCCCAAATCTTCGGCGGCATCGAGGTAGGCTTGGTCGACCTTAGTAACGGCAGAATAAACTGGCAGAATCATAAAGGGGAGTAAAGTGTAAACCATACCAATGATGATGCCAAGATTATTATACATGAGACTAAGCGGAGCACTGACTAAACCTCCGCCCACCAAGGCAGAGTTGATGAGGCCGTGTTTTCTGAGCAAGGTTATCCAGCCATAGGTGCGAATGAGAGAGTTGGTTAGGAACGGCACCATAACTAGGCGGATGATGAAATTTTGGGTTTTTAAGGGTTTGTCGCGCAGAAAAATTGCAAAGGGATATGCAATTAGCAAACAAATGAAAGTAGTGAGGAGTCCAATGCCTGCAGACTTGAGGAAAATAGAAAAAAAGGACGGGTCGAAAATTTCGGCGTAGTTTTGGAGGTTAAAAACGTAGGTGAAACCGCCGTAGTTATCGGATTTTAAGAAACTTAAGAAAAAAATGTAAAGGAGCGGGAGGAAAATTAGCAAAAGCGAATAAAAAATAACTGGAAGCGTAAAAACCAATTTGAACCCGCTAAAAACGGAATTTGACGAGCGAGTTTTGGTTTTATGCTCGGACAAAACGGGGCTTGACGAGAAGGCTTGGTTATGCTTATTTGTCATTTTTCTGCGAACTGGCATAGCGGGCTAGGCGAGTTTTCTTAAAATTGATTAAATCGATGTCGGAGATAAATGACTTTACGAACTCGTTTTTGGGGTTTTGATAGATTTCTTCGGGCGTGCCTAACTGCACAATGGCACCACGGTTCATGATGGCGATGCGGTCGGACATGGTGAGAGCTTCGTCTTGGTCGTGAGTAACATAAACGAAGGTCATTTTAAGATGGCGCTGGAGTTTTTTGAGCTCGATTTGCATTTCGCGCTTGAGCTTTAAATCCAAAGAGGCTAAGCTTTCGTCTAGTAGAAGGATTTTGTGGTGCATGACAATACCGCGAGCAATAGCCACCCTTTGTTGTTGGCCGCCAGAAAGTTGCGATGGCAAACGGTCCTCAAAGCCAGTGAGTTTGACAAGACGCAGGGCGGATTTGATGCGTTTTTCGGCCTCTGGCTTTGGGACGTGGGTCATTTTGAGGCCAAAATTGACATTTTGCCAAACGGTGAGGTGGGGAAACAAGGCGAAGTTTTGAAAAATGGTGCTAACCATGCGCTTGTTGGCAGGAACATTGGTTACGTCGACGCTGTCTAAGTAAACTTTGCCACTAGTAGCAGACTCTAGGCCAGAAATTAGGCGGAGTACAGTGGTTTTACCACAACCAGAGGGGCCAAGGAGAGTGAGAAATTCGCCATCGTAAATATCGAGCGAGAGGTTGTGAATTATAACCTTGTCTGAAAAGGCTTTCTCGACATTTTCGAGGCGGACTAGCACCCTATTTTCCATATTTCTATATTAACATTAGCGCATTTTAAGTTCAAGAGGTTTGCCTTGGAAAGTGCTTAGGTTATTACTTTTATAACACAAAACGCTTAAGATTGCAAGTTTTAAGGTTTTTTGATATATATTAGGCAATATTCTTATAATTTAAGCAAATCAAGGGAATAAAATGAGCTTAACAAAGAAATTATTTAACTGTTTGACCGCCGCAGTGGTTGCGCTAGCGTCGGTACCCTTTGCTGCTGGCAATGCTTTTGCCGCCGAAGGAAATAATGGCGGCCAAGGCGAAACTTCGCCTAGTGTTCAGAGCGATGCGCCCGCTACAAGCAAACGTTTGATTCCGAATTTGGACGAGGACGGGAACGAGGATGGTACCTATACGCTTGCACTAAGCGTAACTGGTGATACTTCGAGTTCTTCCACTACGGAAGCAACTAAGGCTAATGTAATTTTGGCCGTAGATACATCTAACTCTATGAATGGGGACAGCGGAACCCCTGGTGTTTCCAGAATACAAGCTGAAAAAGATGCGCTTACGAAAGACAACGGCATTATTGATAACTTGCTTAAACAAAATGTACCTGGGGACGCCATAAAGTCCGACATTATTGAGGTGGGGCTGGTTAACTTTGGCAACAGTGGGCAAAAATCCCTTGATCCAACCACTAATTCGACACGACTTAAGTCTACGATTAACGATTTAACTACTTCTACGGGTACTAACTGGGAAGAGGGTCTAAAGCAAGCACGCGCTATGGCGGATAGCCTCAAAACCGCTCAACCGAATGAAGATATATATATTATATTCTTGACCGACGGTGAGCCGACCACTCATGAGGGTGATTATACCGTTAGTACCAACTATGCTACGGAATGGGGATATGCCAATGACGATGCACGCGGAATTGTTGAAGCTGGCTATAAGTTTTATGCACTATTTACTTGGGGTAGTGGGAACAGCTCGCACTATCTTTCGAGCCTTGTGCAATATGCCTATACTGGAGCTGGAAACTCCAACACGAGTCTTTCTGCGGACTATGCACAATATTTTACGGATGCTAGCGACACGACCACGCTTATTTCTGCCTTGGCCCAAATCGTAAATGATATTACTACTGGCGTGGGCTACATTGGCGTGGAGCTAACCGACGGTGTTACTGAAATGACTGATTCTAACGTGAGAACCAGTGTAAGTGGCGAGATTACGGGGCTAAGATACTATCGTAGTGGTGGAAGTTACAGCGAAACTGCCAACAATGGACTAGGCGAGGAGTGGACAGATGCGCCACACGCAACCGTGAACGCAAATGGCGAGCTGGACTGGAGCCTAGGTGCAAACCTTGTACTAGAGAAAGGCGTAACATATACCGTGGCCTTTACGGTTTGGCCAAAACAAGAGTCGCTTGACCTTGTGGCGGCATTAAACAACGGCGATGTTGAGTATGATTCCCTTTCTAGCGAAGAAAAAGGCCAAGTAATTAAGTCTGGCGAGGTCTATACGCTTAAGACTAACACCGATTTTCCAAGCGTTACGTATTCTATTATTACTACCCGAACCGTAAACGGCGAGGTTAGTACCGTTATTTCCGAGCCTAAGATTTCGGACATTACCAACCCAGAGCCAGTGGCGCTATCTTCGGCGCAACTAGGGGTAAAGAAGTGTTGGAATGATGGCCTAAGCTATCAGCGTGATGATTTTGAGCTGGACACAGAGAGCGGAAAGCACTATGTGGATTTGGACGTTTATAGAAAAGACGCAGTCGCCAACACGAAGCTTAAAAGCTTTAGAGTATACGAGGGTGAGGGTGATTGCTGGACGACCGCCGAAACGATTGATGTAGCTCCAGGCATTATGGTAACTAACAGCGAACTTGCTGATGCCGCTAGAAAAGCTTATAGCTTTGAGGGTAAAACCTATTATGTGCTGGAAGATGGGCACGATTATTATGTCGACGAGCCAATTTTGGCTACAACTACTCAAGAAAATACACTCCACTATGAGCTAACCAAATATGAATATCACCCGATGCTGATAAATAACAATCTGATGAATGTGGTGTTTAGCGAGGACGGCCAAGAAATTGAAGCGCTTGAAGATTTGACAGAGGATGCTTCGCTTAGAGCCGAAAACTCAGTGAAAGGTGGCATTGAAGTAAGGAAACAAGTCTATAAAAACGGCAAAAGCGCCAATAATCTAGACGTCGAAACTAACGATACGTTTGATTTAACCTTGACTATTAAGAATGCCGACGGCACTACTTATAGCTACAAAAATGCTGACGGTTCGGACACAACTTATTACCGCATTTATACCTGTGGGAGTGTGGCAGAGCTTGACGACGCAAATGCAACTTGTGAGCGCAGTGGCAAAACTTATATCTCTGATGGCATAGTTGAGATAAACGACCTTGGCGTGAAGCAAAAAGTGATTGTGTCGGACGTTAAAGCTGGCGCAACTTATGAAATAGTAGAGAATACTAGCGAGCTTAAACTTGGGTATGATAAAAATTACGAAGCTGAGTATTTGATTGCTAGAGATGGTGGCGAAGCAGAGGCTAATGCTGAGCAAGCTGTGGAATTAAACGCTTCGGCCAAAGCCATTGTTAAAAATTATTATTATACAAGTGAGCTTACCATCGAAAAAACCGTGGAAGCAGCAGAGGGGCTTAACCCTGCTACTTCAAGCTTTGAGTTTGAGGTTGCGATTGAGGGTGAGGACACGCCTCGCAAAGTTACTGTTGAGGCGGGCAAATCTGTAACAATTGTCGATTTGCCAGTGGGCGCAGAGTACACGGTAACTGAAAACGATTATACTGAGGTTGGGTTTGGCGAAGTTAGAAAAACTGGCGACAGCGGAAGAATTGCGCTGGAGGCTTCTGACAATAAAGCGGAATTTGTGAATGTTTATACGGTGGAGCCTGTAAGCGTGGCGGTTAACGTGAGAAAAGCTGGGTTTGACAGTTTTTGGGAACTTGGTAATCTTAAGAACCAAACTTTTGAGTTTTGTATTGAAGGCTCGAAAATCTGCAAGACAGTAAACAACGTAAACAAAACGGCTACATTTGAGTTTGAATATACTGAGCCAACACGCGAAACATTTGTAATTACCGAGAACGAAACTGGTTTTGCGACTGGCGTGGCCAGAAAAGAAGCCGACGAGGACATTACGGTAGCTATTACAGTAACGGACGATGGCTTTGGCAAATTGGTGGCTGAGGTAGCAACCACAAAAGGCAACACGGTTTATGCCGAGGGCGAAACGGCCGAAATCTACAACGACTTTATTATGAGTGAGTCGGATGAAGTTGTGGTGAATATTCGCAAAGAAATTAACGACATTTCTGGCGACGCAGTTGATGGAACCTTTAGGTTTGTAGTGGTAGACGAGCTAGGCAATATGATTGCTACAGAAGAAGACGCTGAAGAATCTTGCTTGATTACGACCGAGAACCTCTCTGGCGAAACCGAGCTGATGTCGATTAGCTTTTCCGAGGCTGGTGAATACACCTTTAAGGTGTTTGAGCTAAACGACGAACTATTTGGCTTTGAGTATGACATTTCTGAGCATGAGATTAAGTTTGTGGTAACGGAAGATTACGAAAACGCCAAATATGTGGTGACAGTTTATGTAGACGGCGAAGAGGGCGACACGCTCACAATTACTAATAACTTTAATATCCCAGGGCAGGGCGAGATTGAAGAAGAAAACCCGTATACGTTTGATGAGGGTGTGGCTGAATATCACCTAATTCTGATGATGGCGATTTTGGGGATGTTTGGTGCGGTTTTTATCAAAAAACAGGGGAAAAGTGCCAAACTTGGGCAAGTTTTGAGCGCGGAGCAAACTTCCGAAAAATATGCTAAAATTAGGGGCTATGAGCAGAAGTTTCAACGTCAACAAACTAAGCAAAATCACACCCGCTAGGTGTTGGGTTGGCGAAACGCACAAAATAATTTATGGTTCGCGCGAGGAGGCCGAAATAGCCGCTAGAGTGGCTGAGCATGACCATGGGCCTGGGCTAAAGCTTGGCGTTTATAAATGCGAATTTGGCGAGCATTGGCACCTTAAAAGCGAATAGTTTTTATAAAACATAGGTTTTGGGGCGATGAAAATCTGGTTAGATTGCTGATATCCTTAAGCAATAAATCAGAAAGGAATAAAAACCTATGAATATCAATTTTAAGAAGGGGTTCACCATCATTGAGGTAGTGTTGGTACTGGCTATTGCGGGCCTTATCTTCCTCATGGTTTTCATAGCACTGCCGAA
>JAFRCT010000005.1:0-34569 GCA_017404245.1 Candidatus Saccharimonadota bacterium
ACGAAATTAAAAATCAGAAAATATTTGTAGCGAGTAATTTAGCCGAGTAGAGACTCAAAAAATAACCCCATATGGGGTTATTTTTTGAGTCTCTACTCGGCTAAATTACTCGCTACAAATATTTTCTGATTTTTAATTTCGTCTGGCAAATAATTTTTGTCAAGATGAAATCCAGTTTCCCATTTTTGCCCCTCACCAAACCCTAATTCTTTCATCAACTTTGTAGGGGCGTTTCTCAACCATGTTGGCACAGGAAGCCCCATCGAGTTGTGCGCCAGCTCTTTGGCTTTATACCACGCATCGGCGCAGTCGCGGCTTTTCTTTGATTTTGCCAAAGCCACCGTCGTGTGGGCCAGAATTAGCCCACTCTCGGGCATTCCAACTCTTTCTACCGCCTGAAAGCAAGCCGTGGCAAGACTAAGCGCTCCGTTGCCAGCCAGCCCAATATCTTCACTTGCAAATATCACCATGCGTCTAGCAATAAACTTGGGGTCTTCGCCAGCTTCCACCATTCGCGCCAAGTAATACAGCGCAGCGTCCGTGTCGCTCCCACGCATAGACTTTATAAATGCCGAAATATTGTCATAATGTGCGTCGCCTTTTTTGTCATAACCAGGCACCTTTTTGCCAGCCGCCATTTTTACTATGTCTGCATCAATTTTGTCTTTGGCGAGGCTAATGGCTAGTTCCAAATCCCCCAGCGCACTTCTAGCATCTCCGCCCGACAGCTCCGCTAGATAGTCTAGTCCGTCGTCCGTAAGTTTTTCGGCTACATCTTCTTTTTCTGCAGCCCGTAGTATTACCTTCTTAATGGCGTCCTTGCTGAGTGGCGACACCACCACCACCCTGCTTCTCGAAAGGAGTGGCGATATAACTTCAAAACTGGGGTTCTCGGTAGTGGCACCAATTAAAATTATCAGCCCAGATTCTACATGTGGCAAAAAAGCATCTTGTTGAGCCTTATTAAACCTGTGGATTTCATCTACAAACAGCACCGTGCGTTGTTTTAGATTCCAGTTTACCTTTGCTCGTTCCACCACTTGTTCTATGTCTTTTTTTCCACTCGTAACTGCCGAGATTTCTATAAAATCCGCCTTATACTCCTGCGCCAAGATTTTGGCCATGGTAGTTTTGCCAGTGCCTGGTGGGCCCCAAAAAATCAAGTTTACTGGCTCGCCTTTTTTAACGATTTCGGTTAAGATTTTACCGTCGCCAATTATTTCATCCTGCCCAACCACATCTTCCAATTTTTGAGGGCGCATCCTCTCAGCTAGTGGCACTCTATTCATACATATATTTTAACATATTTTTAGACTTTTTCCTATTCTTGACGAGGCTTAAAAGCTTGAGTATAATTACAATGTAGAGTATTTGGAGGTATAATGAAACAACGTTCAAAAACATTTTTATTGAGCTTGCTAGCCGTAGCGCTTATCGCAAGTTCCTTTTTTGTCATTAAAAAGCCCAATTCAGTTGCGTCTTACAGCTACTACGAATCTCTCAAAATCGCCCCCACTTCACTCAACGGCAACTCCATCTGGGGAGGTGGCGAAACTTTTAACACCGTTGTCGCCGCTGGCGGCCTTGATGCCTGGGCAGCTTTTTATTCCGCCTCACAAAAAGCCTCTGGTGGGTTAGACCCATCTGGTGCTTTGTCCATCGACGGTGTGCCCTACCAGCTTAACTGGACCGGCTCAAGCGACTACACCGGTAACGATACCATCCGTCTCTACACTGGCAATGCCTCCGCCACCGTCAATCTCGAAACCATTGGCGCCTACGAAAAACTGTACGTCTTAGGCACGGCCGGTGGTCCTGGAGAGGGAAACTACGCCAATTTCCGTGTCCGCGTCAACTACACAGACAACACTTACGACGACACCACTTACCGTCTTTACGATTGGTACGACGAAACTCCCGTTGCTGGCGTTTACAAATGGGCAGGTCCTGCTCGCCGTCTTGTGGTCAAATCGTCTGGCAACAAGTCCGACTACACCTACGAGGGTAGCACCTCTGGCGCACCTTTCCTCCAAAGTGCCAATATCTCTGTCGACCCCAAAAAGCTAGTCAAGTCAATCGACCTTGTCATGGTCGGCAAAAACGATGGCTCTAACACTTCGGGGCTTTACTGTGGCATCTATGCTATTACGGGCATGGTTAATGTTTCTGCTCCTAACCCAGTCGAGACCATTTATGTCAATTCGGTCAGCGAAACCACCGCTGACATCCACTGGAACTCCGTTACAGGCGCCACATCCTATCGCCTAGACATCGCACTAGACCCCGATTTTAAAAATATTCTGCCAGCCTACAACAACTTGCAAGTCCAAGACATCAGCTTGGTCGCCGATGGTCTTACTGGCGACACCGTTTATTACACTAGAGTCCGCGCCGAAAACTCCGAGGGCCAAAGCATCAGCAGTAACGTCGTTAGCTTCCGCACCGACCCAGAAACTATCCCACCAACTGTCTCCGTAGTGGCAAACCCAGGCCTCATTCAAATCAAAGACGATGCTACCATAATTGCCGTGGATGCTTCGGGCGTTAAAAACATCGAGGAAAGCTTAGACGGTGGTGAAACTTGGAGTTTGCTTGTAACCGGAGACCGCGCCGAACGTGAAATCACCGAAAACGGCACCTACTGCTACCGAGCCACCGACAACTACAACAACGTCAGTGACAAAACCTGCATCGCCTACACCAATCTCGATACTGCCAAGCCAGTTATTCGTGTTAATACTAACGGCTATGTTGAGGGCGACTGGACAAATCAAATCATTACTCTTACGGTAGAAAGTCTTACCATTAATGTTGGCCAAACCCAATACTATTATTCCGAAGACGGGCAAACTTGGTTTGACTACCCTGGTTCGGTACTGGTCAACACCGAAACTGGGCTAGATGGTAAAACCTACTATTTCAAAGCCATAAGTCAAGCGGGCGTAGAAAGCGACGTAGTCGAAGCCTTTGTGCGCCGCGACACCACTGCCCCTGTTGGCGAGATTTCTTCATCCAGCAATTCTTGGAATTCATTCCTAAATGCCATCACCTTTGGCCTTTTCTTCAACGACACTATGCAATTTGATATTTCCGCTAGCGACAACTTGTCTGGCGTATCCAATATCGAGTATCTGGTAACAGCTAATGAGTTTAGCTCCAAAGAGGATGCTCAGGCAGCTAGCGGTTGGCTCCCTGTGCCAGCAGATGGCGTCAGTATAAACCCCGAGGGCGACTTCGCTCTGTATTACAAACTCACCGACGTAGCTGGCAATGTCAGCATTGTCAACACCGACGGCATCATCCTCGACACCACCGAGGCTCTCATCCGTGGCTACATTAGTCCTGAACACACTTATCCTCTCGAAGATTCTAAAACCTACTACCTCACCCAAAAAATCATCGTCACCGACGATCGTGCTCTTGCTAGCATCACGTTAAATGGCGAATCGGTCCCACTGTCCCAAAACAACATCATCGAGCTTCAAGGTGGTCAAACATATGTTGTCGTTGCCACCGACAAAGCTGGCAACCAAACCACCGTTACCATAAACGCAGGCAGTCTTTCCGACCTCAACCTTGCCATTACCGAAGACAATTTCAAAACCAGCGACCAGTCCACCATAGAAGCGGTCAAGGCCAAACTCGAAGAAATCGAGGCTACCGAAGGCGCAAACGCCACCGAGGCCGAAAGAGAAACCCTAGACGGTCTCGAAGATAAATACGACCAACTCCTAAACCTCATCAGTGAGCTAGAGTCAGAAATCGAAAGTGAGCATGTCGCCGCCGATGCTGTCCCCGATATCGATCACGTTACGTCGAGCGACCGCGAAGCCATCGAAAACCTCATTTCAGACATCTCTGCCACCATAGACGAAGATGGCACGCATCTCACCATAACAGAAGTCAACGAACTTATTTTAGAGCGTCAAGAGCTTGAAGAAAAACTAGCTCGTCTGCAAACTGTCTCCGACCAACAAGCCGATTTAGATATCGTTCACCAAACCGCCACCACCATCATTAAAACCAACGACAAAGAAGAACTCGAAGATTTGCGAGCCGAAGCCGAAGATTTATTAAACGGCACCAATCTCACAGAATCCGAACGTTCCGATGTCGAAGAAGAAGTACGCATCATCGACGAACTTTTAGCTCAAATTGAAGCCGCCGAAGCTGCCATCAACACTGACAATATTCATGTCGCCGACACCCTCCTTCCAGACGCCTACGCCATAGACGACAAAGAGGCTCTAGAAAACGCCAAGTCCGACTTAGAGGATGCACGTTCCGAATACGGCAACAATTACACTCAGGCCGAAAACGAAGCCATAGACCAAAAAATCGCCGACATCAACTCGGCCATCGCCGACATCGAACAACAAATCGAAGACGAAATTCGGCGCACTACTTTTCCGTCGCTCACCATCATTTCAGAAACCGAACGCTGGATTACTCTTGATACGGCTGGGCTAATCGCTTCTGATGCCTACGGCATAAGCGAACTTTCCGTTTCTAAAGACGGGGGTGCTTCTTGGCAAGCCATCTCTTCGCTTAGCTCTGCCACATACGAAGTTACAGAAAACGGCAGCTACATCTTCCGTGCTGTCAACTCATTTGGCAACCACACCGATGTTGTAGTAAACTATCACAATATCGACCCAGCCAAGCCAGTGGTAGCTATCGACTCCCACGGTTATACTCTCGGCAGTTGGACCAACAGCCCTGTTACCCTCACCGCCAGCAATATCGCCAACAATCTCTCTCCAGTAGCTCTCTATGTCCGCCCAGCTGGCCAAACCGAATGGCTAGAATATTCCTCTGCAACCATCGTGTCTGAAGACACAAGTAGCACTGCCTACGAGTATAAGGCTATCAGCCAAGCGGGGCTAGAAAGCGATATAGTTTCGGCCGAAGTCAAAAAGGATAGCGTCGTTCCCACTGGCACTATTGCCGAAGGAGAAAACTCTGTCGCCGCCGTACTAAACACGCTCACCCTTGGTCTGCTTTTTAAGGACACCCATCAATATATCCTCACTGCTACCGATGATCGCTCTGGTGTCGAGTCAATCTCTTACTATGTTGCCCCCACTCGTCTTACTGAAGCCGAAGCGCAATCCATCAGTCAATGGTTAGCCACGGCAGGTACTGTCTCTGTCAATCCCGAAGACATAGCCTATGTTTATTATCGCCTTGTCGACCGCGCTGGCAACGTAGCCGTCATAAGTCAAGACGGTGTAGTCTTTGACTTACCTGGCCTTAACTCCGTAGATGTAACCATCTCGCCAGCGAACTCCAGCACTAGCGCCACCGTCTCTGGTTCTGGTGAACTGGCCGTTCCTAGCGACCTCGAGCATAAAACCGTCGAAGACAAAGATACCCTAAGCAAAGTCGCAGATACTCTTAACGGTTACCTCGATACTCATGCCGACTCTGGGCTAGACAACACCGTTCACAATCTAGTTCAAGATATCGAACAAACCATCGAAGACATCAACCTAACTGAAGCTACCATCGTAGATATCAATACCAAATACGACGAACTCCCACCTGCTTCCAGCATCACTTCCGACTCGCGTAGCGAACTTGAAGAGCTTATCGAAGAAATCGAAACCACCGAGGCAGAAAAAGCCAATCGCCTCACCCCAACAGAAAAACAAGACCTAGATAGCAAACTCGACGATTTATACGAACGCCTTGCTGTCCTAGAGGACGTTAAAGAGCAACTCGAAGATGTAAACACAGAAGCTAACGGCTATTCCGTCGACACCATTAAAACCGATGAGAAACCCGCCCTCGAAGAGCTAAAAGAAACCATTCTAGAGCTCAAAGACAACCCCAACGTTTCAAGCAGCGAAAAAGACCAACTTGATGAGCTGCTAGACAAAATCGCCGAACTCGAAGCCCGCATTCAAGAAGCCGAAGACGCTTTGCATCAGGCAGAGCAAAACGACAACACTAGTGGCATCGACCCATCTAATGTTCGCCCAGAAGATCAAACCACCCTCGAAGATGCCTCTAGAGGCTACGCCGAAGCTTTGGGCGTATTCGACGGCAACTTCTCGCTTCTAGACCTCTTTAACATCAATAACAAAATCTCCATCATTAATTCTGCACTCGATGTACTCGACCAAGTTGCCGAATTTGAGGCCATGGTTTCCCGCTTGCCCAACCCAGAAGATGTTACTTATAACGCCAGCAAAGCTATCAAGGCTACTCAAATTGCCTATAACGAACTTTCCGAATATGCCAAAACCTTAGTAGTTCCTAGTCTTATCGCTAAGTACAAGGCCGTCATTGAAGCCTACCGTGCCTTTCTAGAAGGCTCCCCAATCCTTTATGCCTTCGAAACCCTAGATGTGTTTTGGTGGGCTATCACAACTTTCTTTATCGTTGGCGCTTTCACCGTTATCATCCGCCGCACGCATCATCGCTACGCCGAAGAAGATTCCGACAAGTTTTGACACAAGCCCTCGTTTGGCTCGTAAAGGTTTTAGCTAAGCTATGCTTTTAGAGCCTTAAGATTCTAAAAGCATAAATAGTCGCCAAGCGCTAGGGCTACGTATGGAGATACCATTGCAAAAACAATAAAATATTGTCTAATAAACCGAACAAACCGAACAGGGGAAAGTAATAAAAAACCATAAAATAACTCAAAATCAATATTGACGCAGGTTTCGCTTGTGCTAAAATAAAAACAAGAGATTCGGACGTAATCTGTCGTTGAGAGCCGCCCGAGTTTCTAAGGTGGGAGAGCGTGTAGTATATTTTGCTAATCATTGTGTCCACCTAGAAACCCAAAACGAAAATAAACCTAAAATGCGTCTCAAAAGGCGCATTTTATGTGTTATAATAAACTCCGTGGTGCTGTGGCGGAGTGGTTACGCATCGGTCTGCAAAACCGCATACACCGGTTCAATTCCGGTCGGCACCTCCATTTCTATTTTCGGGGCTTGGCGCAGCGGTAGCGCGCACGCCTGGGGGGCGTGAGGTCGCCAGTTCGATCCTGGTAGCCCCGACCATTTTTCCCCCGAGTGGCGGAATTGGTATACGCGGCGGACTTAAAATCCGCTCCCACTACGGGTTATGGGTCCGAGTCCCATCTCGGGGACCAAAAACAAAAATGTCCAACAGGACATTTTTTGCTGTTTGCCAGAAATGAGACTCGAACTTGGCATAGGCGGCAAAAATGTGTAGGAGAGTTTTTCTGTGCTATAATACTTATGTAACCAAATGGAGATAATATGGACAAAATGCCAGAATCGCTTCCTCGTCTGCAGAAAGACGATGTCAAAGAAGCTCAAAAACTAGTCGAAGAGGAAAAGCCCAATGCTAGAGAGCGCACGCGCAGTATCTGGATTATAGTCCTCGCTTTTGCTTTACTCGCCTCTATCGCTGTTATCGTTTGGTTGCTACTCTCTGGTCGTCCCGATCAAAAAATCCATGGCGAAAATCTAGAAACTTTCAGAAAGTCTCAGTCCGAGTCTTCCACTGAGCCTCCTATGGAACCCCCCAAGGAGAGCCTCGCCGTCAGCGATTCTACTGTCAATCTTTCCGACTACGACGAAAATCTTACCATCACTGCCTCTGGCACCATCTCCGTCTCTGGCGTGCTCAATTACGCCATCGCCGTCAATTCCACATCCGATGTTATCCTAAATCTCGACGCAGTTGCTATTCCATCGCTTTCTGCCTCACCCGTCAAAAACCTTTCAAGTGGTTCCTTGACGCTTAATTTCCTCGAAGGCAAAACTTCTTTCCTAACGGGCAAATCCGAAGACGGCTTAGCAGAGCTTTCCTTTACGGGTCAGTCATACCTAATTTTCACCACTCCCAATTTAGTACGCATCAGCCAAACCGTAACCCTCTCAAACCCCAGTCAAAACATTTCTCTTAGCTTTTCCGCCATGGGTGGCTTTCGCTCGCTAGTATACAGCTCGCCCGAACTACTCCCTGGCGATTACGAAGTCTATGTCGACAAAGAACTCGTGGGTACCGCTAAGGTTTCCGAATGATTCTCAAATGGTTTGATGAACTAGGCCTAGCATTCCGCGGGTTGCTTTTAGCTACCACCAAGCGCTCTTTTTGGCCACCATTTTGCATTACCTTCATGGTGTTTGGCACGCTCATCAATTTGCTGTCAAACGGCTTCTCGTCTTTTAACCTTATGGGGGCAAGCTTTGCTACTGGCGACCTCGTTGGAGTTCTTCGAATAATCGGTTCGGCCTTTTTGGGTATTTTCGGTTTAGGCAAAGCTTTTGGTGATTTCTTCCTTAATCTGATGCTAATTTTACTTCAGTCTATTCTTATTTCGCTCATTTTCTTTGTGCGCCGCCACAACCAACACCTTACAAAAACCTCCTCCGTCAGTACTAAGGTTAGCCAAAACGCTTCCGTGGATGGTTTTGAATCTTCGGCGCTTGTGGCTGGTCTAGCGGTGCTAGGTTCTGGCTGCCCCACTTGTGGCACCACCCTCCTTGCACCAGTCTTAGGTACCATCCTCTCTGGCACCTCCTCCGCAGTGGCAATGGCTGGCGCTATCTCTCTCATTATCAACGCCATCGCTATCATTCTGGCTATTTTCGTTTTCAAGCGACTCGGTTTTATGACCTATGCTATAATAAAAAGCGAACGCTATACCACTAAACAGGAGGCTCATGAAAAAAATCCTTAGCATTGTTTCGCTAGTTGCTGTCTTTGCGCTAATTCTTATCGCAATCGCCACCAGCTCCATCAAAAAGCCCGACTTCGATACCGCTGTCTGGACCCCTGCCATGACGCTAGGCAACCCAGAAACCGCCGTCCGCCATTACGTAGTTTATACCGACCTTATGTGTCCATACTGCAACTACTACGCCAAGGCCATTATGGACGGCGGCGAGGAGTTCGAGCAATTTTTGGCCGAACATAAAATCCTCTACGAAGTTCGTCTTACCGACATGCTTTACGAAAACGGCGTAGAGTACTCGCGCCCAGCCGCCGAAGCCGGCTATTGTGCCGCGAACACCAACCAGTTCTGGGATTTTTACCACGAAGCTATCTATCGCATTTTTACCGACTATTATTCTAAGGGCATTGGCAATTCCAAAACCGCCACCCCCATCAAGGACCTCTCACTTGACTATTGGGTCAAAATCGCTAGCGACGCAGGAGTCGACTCTGGCTTCGAAGATTGTCTTAAATCCAACAAAACCCAGTCGCAGGTTACCGCCAACACCTACAAGGCCGCTACTATGGCCAGTGGTTTGCCCTACTTTGCCTTTGGAGCCAAATACACCTCTGGCGGGTTCGATTCTTCTTGGGGCTGGAACGTCGCCAAGCAAATGTTAAGTGCTGGCCTATAACCTCTGTTAAACGCCAGTTTTTTCGGAAGTTTCATCCGCGCTCAAAAAAGCGGTTTAGTTAATTTTCTTGGCCTCAAATAGCACCGTTGGCACCGCAGGAGGTGGCGTAAAATCAAACGGTTTAAGTGGATATTTTATCTTTGTTTGATACTTACTAATTAGTGCATGCCCCAGTTGCGAAGTGTAGTGCCTGTCGGTGTTAAGAAGCTTCAGTGCAAACTGCTTTTGCAAAATCAAATAAAACGACTCTGGCGAATTATCGGCTTCTATCAACTTGTGTATGATTTTAGAAGAGAGCATAAACGGCGGGTTAGAAAAAACTTTATACCCAGCTTCAATGCCAGAAAGGTTAAATTCCAAAAAATCTTGGCGCAAAAGCTCCACATTTTTAACTCCTGCGCGCGCCAAGTTTTCTTTTAGTTTTTCGTAAGCTACTTCATCTGGCTCAAAAGCAATTACCTTGGCCGAACGTTTGGCAAGGGCAGAGGTAATTACGCCGCTCCCTGCCCCAATTTCTATTACTATGTCCCGTTTTTTGATGTTGCTGTGCCCTATAAGCATCAAGGCTAATCTCGGACTTCTCAAAAAATGCTGCCCCAAAAGGTGGTTACGACTGCTAGACATTACAAATCCGCAAGGCGAATTTTTTCGCCAGTTTCAAAGTTTTTGGCTAGTAGCTCTCCTGTTCGGACCTCGTCATCACCAATCACCACACCATACTTCGCCACCTTGCTGGCATATTTTAGCTTGTCGCCCAATTTCTTATCGGTTAGCACCACATCCACTAGCTTATTATTTTTTCTTAGTTTTAAGGCGATTCTTTGCGCATAGCTGTTTTGAAGCTTGTCAATCGGAACCACCGCCACATCCAAAGGCGCTTGCGTGTCAGTTTTTGCCAGTCCAAACTCACTCATGGCAAAAAACAACCTAGTCAGCCCAATCGAGCCGCCCACACCAGGAAGCAACTGGTCGGTATAAAGGCTAGCTAAGTTATCATACCTTCCACCAGAGCAAACCGAACCAATCTGTTTATAGTCTGGAATGATTGTTTCAAATACTGTGCCAGTATAATAATCTAGCCCCCGTACAATTTTCATGTCAATCCGCAAATTATCAGAAAGCCCTTGCTCGCTTAAATCTTTGCAAACTTCGGAAAGTTCTTCTAGCCCCTTAGCAAAAGTTTCATTCTCAACCCCAAACTCAACTAGTTTCTCTAGTACTTCCATTCCACCAGCGATATTCATGAACGTTGTAATTTTTACAACATATTCTTCGCCAATTCCCAAATCGGCTAATTTCTGCGCCGTTACATCTTCTGGCACTTTTTCGGCATGGTCTATAATTGACAAAATCTCTTTCGTTAGGTGGTTTAAGTTCAAGGCTTCCAGCAGCCCAGATAAGATTTTGCGGTTGGAGATTCTAACTAGAGCCTTAAGCCCAAGCCCACAAACGGCCTCAAACAGCGTTGCAATTACTTCGGCATCGTATGCCAGCGACAATTCTCCACGCCCGATAACATCGATATCGCACTGATAAAACTCCCTAAAGCGTCCTTTTTGCGCTCTTTCGCCCCTAAAATTACGACCAATTTGCGTTACCTTAAAAGGGAACGACAAATCGCTTTCGTGCTCGGCCACATAGCGCGCCAGCGGAACGGTGTGGTCAAAACGCAGTGCTTGGTCTGCCGAGTCTGCCGATTCCTCGGTTTTTACTACTTTATAAATTTGTTTTTCAGTCTCGCCACCAGCCTTAGCAAACAAAATCTCGGCGCGGTCAATTACTGGGGTTTCAATGCTCAAAAAACCATGTCTATGGTAAACTTCCTCAATTTCACGCTTATATTTATTAAATAGGACTTGCCTAGCTGGCAATAATTCCTGCATTCCAGAAATTGGTGAAGTATTCAGTTTTTTCATGCTTTCATTTTACCACATCTTATGATAAAATAAACACACGTGTGGCTCTGTAGCTCAGTTGGTAGAGCAGAGGCCTGAAGAGCCTTGTGTCACTAGTTCAAGTCTAGTCGGAGCCACCATTTACAAATCGCCAAAATATGTTCTAATATTTAGGTCATAAGGCTCTCGTAGCCTTCTTTTTGTGCTATAATTTCCTTATGGAAAAATCCTCACTGCAGTTTGTTGAGCTAAGTTTGCAAGAATATGCTACTTTTGAAGCTAGTTCCAAACAGGCCAACCTTATGCAAGCTACGCCTCGTGCCGAGCTTCGAAAACGCATGGGGTACAAAACACATTTTCTGGGCGTTAAAGACGGTAAGAAAGTCGTGGCGGCAGGTCTTTTGGTGGTGCGGGGTCGAGAGGCATGGTTTCAGCATGGGCCTCTGGCAGATTATTCTAACCTCCACGTCCTCAATGTTTTTTTAACGGGTGCGCTCGCCTTTTGCAAAAGCAACAACTACTACGAACTTGAGGTTTTCCCTCCCGTTCTCTTAGCCACCCACCAAATAGACGGCTCCACCATTCAGGCTTTTGACGCTAAGCCTATTTTTAAGCTTTTTAGTAACCTCGGCTTTACACATCTTGGCTTCACTCAAAAAACCGAATTTAAAGCTTTGCGTTGGATGTTCGTCAAAGACCTAGCCAGTTTTAATAATATGCGTGAGGCTGAGCTTTCGTTTAATGCTAGCACCAGAAAAAAGTTTCATCAAACCGAGCGTAATCTCGACATCTACGTTCTAAAGCAGAAGTCCGAACTTTCTAACTGGCTAGCCCCGCTCCAAGAGTCCAACGCCAGGAATCACATCCCCACCCGTAGCCTCAAATACTTTGAGGACATTTGGGACTTATTTGGAGAAAACGCTACTTTTGTGGAAGCTCGCCTCAAGGGCACCAATCAAATTGTTTCCAGTGAGCTTGATTTCTGGAATGCCAACGAATCGCTGGCTTTTTTGGCTGGCACCATCGAATCTCTCAAAAAATATAACGGCATTACCGCCATCAAAGGTTGGCAACTTGCCGAATGTTTGCGCCGTGGCCTAACTAGAGCAAACTTTTATGGCCTTGACGGCGTCTTTTCTATGAACAATCCCTTGCTTCGCGCTAAAAGCGGTTTTGGCGGAATTGTTGAAGAATACATTGGCGGTTTTAGATACGTCTTAAACCCTATTCGCCTGCGCACATCAAACCTAACTCGCCGCATCGCCAGTAAGCTCAAAAGGACTCGCTCATGATTTTTACCGAAATTACCGAATCCGAATATCGTGAATTTTGGGAAGGCTATGATAATCGTTGTTTTTTGTCTGCTCCCGAGATTTCTCACCTAAGAAACGACGCTAAGGTTTTTTTCTTAGGGGTCAAATCTAGTTCGGAGTCATCGGCTAAACTTCTTGCGGCGGTTATGGTTCGCGGTACGCTTCGGCATTTTGGCAAATACGACTACTATGCCCCTAGGGGTATGCTAGTAGACTATACCAATCGGCCTCTAGTAAGTTTCTTTACCAAAGAGCTAAAACGTTTTTTAGGCACACATAGCGGCTACGTTTTTCGCATCGACCCCAACATCACCCTCATTCAACGCGACATCAGTGGTCACATTGTAGCTGGCGGTTACAACCATTCGTCCGTAGTTAAAACCCTCAAAAATCTTGGCTTCAAAAAGGCCCCCTACAAAGAAAATCTCTCTCAGGTTACTTGGCAATTTGTGCTTCCTGTTAGCAGTTGCACCGAAGACGAGCTATACGCTAATCTCAAGCCTCGCACGCGTCATGCTCTTAAGCAAGCTCTCGACCTCGGCATTACAGTCCGCAACCTCGAATTTAGCGAGCTAGATACTTTCTACGAAATAATGGCTTCCACCGCCACTCGTAAAAACTTCGAAACCCGCGACCTCGCCTACTTCAAAAAAATGCACCAATTGTTTGCGCCTGTAAATGGGGTGGTTTTCGCTGCCGCCGTTATTAACCCCAAGAAAAGCCTAGAGGAGCTTAAATCTAAGCTCTCCGCAGAGTCTAAGCGCACCGTTACTACGCAAAAAGCCAAAAAACTGCAAAACGATTGCCTCAACTCCTTGAATACACGCATTAAAAACTTCAAAAAAGTTTTTCCTCAGCCCAAGAACCAAGAAGTTATCTTGTCCGTAGGCATGTTTATGACGCTCCAGCCAGAAATTCTGCATTTCTTTGGTGGCAATGTTGGTGAATATCTTCGTCTTGGCGGACAATATGCGCTCCAGTGGGAAATGATTCTTCGGGCTAAACGTGGTGGCTTTTCTCGCTATAATTTCTATGGTATCCCACCTAACATCGCCGACCATCCAGAAAACTACGGAGTCTACGAATTTAAGCAAGGATTTTCTGGCTATGTCGAGGAGCTTATTGGCGAGTTTGAGTTACCCCTTTCTTGGCCATACTATCTCTACAAAATCAAACGCTAACAAATCTAAGTTGCTTTTTGGGCTGTTTATGGTAAAATAGCAAAGATAGCATTTTTGTTGCTAGTACATTTCGGTTAGATTGGAGGGATATATGTGCCAAGCATTGGGCAGTTACATCTTGTCGACATCGTTATCGCAACCAGAAGCGACCTCGAAAAAATCGTCTTCGTCTCAGAATCCGAGCAACTCCCACCGCTAAGCAAACCTTGCGACATTGGCATCGTGCTTGGTGGCTCTCCGTCGCGCATCGTCAAGGCACTCGAACTCTACCGCAAAGGTCGGTTCAAAAAGTTCTTAGTAGCGGGCGGAATTGGTCCGCTTAGCAAAGACCGCAAAACTCCCGAAGCGCAACTAGCTCGTGACTACCTTGTAAAAAATGGCGTGCCCTTAAAAGACATTTTCGTAGAAGGCCAGTCGCGCAACACTGTCGAAAACATCACGCTTTCCTTGGCCATCCTACGCACCGTATGTCAAGATTTTGACTCGCTAACTTTCCTCGTCATCACGTCGCATTTTCATGTGCGTCGTGGCGTGCAACTTCTCTGCAAGCAGATAAATAGTCAAAGGCGCGTCTTTTGGTATGGTGTACAGGATAATTTTGCCGTTGGCAAATGGAGCCAAACCCGCAGGGGTCGCTTCCTTATTCGCAAAGAAGCCTTCCGCCTTTGGCATTACGTTCGTACTCGCAAGATTAAAGATTTTCTTGTGCCAGGCGACCTCTCTTTTCTCCACTAACCAAATCGCCCCAATGGGGCGATTTTTCATATATATCATCTCATTATAGCACAAAATGCTTATTTTTGCAACTAAAACTCGCGCCATGGTATAATTGCCTCTGGCTAAAAGCCGTACATTTCCAATTTGAGAGGAGTGAATTTGCGTGTTGCTAGCTTACCTGCTTGTGCTTGTGGTTATCGTGCTCGCCGTTGCCTACGTCGCACATAACTTCGTTACCATCAAGAACATGAGCGAAGGCTCTCCCATCATGAGCGAGATGGCTGCCGTCATCCGTGATGGCGCCAGTACTTTCCTAAAAACCGAGTTTATTCGGATTGGGGTAGTAGTAGCGCTCGTTGCCACTGCGTTTTCTCTGTTTATAGAAAAAAGCTCTGGGTTTACTTTCTTGCTAGGTGCTTGCATGTCAAGCGTAGTTTGTGTGCTAGGTATGCGCAGTGCCACCTACGCCAATGTCCGCACTACCGAACAGGCAAAGTCCACCCAGTCCATTGCGGCCACAGTTAAGGTCGCCCTTCTGGGCGGTAGTATCTCAGGGCTGTCCGTACATGCTCTTGGCCTTTTGGGCTTGGTCGTCATCTACTTCACCATGGGCAAAGTCAACCCCAAAGAAACTGGCGGTGGATACCTTATAAACTTGGGTGTAAATCCGTCTATTTTGCGTCTTACCACCTACTCTTTGGGTTGTTCGGTCGTAGCTATGTTCAACCGCGTTGCTGGCGGCAATTACACTAAAGCCGCCGACATTTCTTCGGACATTTTGGCTAAACTTCGCCACGATTTGCCCGAAGATGATTCTCGTGTGCCTAATGTTATTGCTGATTTCATTGGCGATAACGTCAACGACATCGCTGGTAATTGTTCGGACCTGCTCGAAAGTTTTGTTGCTGCGGTAATTGCCGCCATGATGATAGCCTCAACCAATTTTGTTTCAGGCCAAGGCTTAATTTCGGGCGATTTGCTCGAATCTATGCTTGTCTATCCGATTTTGGTGGCTGGGGGCGGTTTGCTCAGTTGCCTTGCGGGATTGTGCTATGTTTCGCGTCGCAAAATGAGTGAGAATCCCTCACATGAGCTAAATCTTGCCACGTACGTTTCGGCAGGCTCAACTGTCGTCATTGCGTTTATCCTGTCAGCAGCTCTGTTTAATGGGCATGCTTTGCAAAAAGAGTTTGCTCTTGGCTGGGTTTCTCCATGGCTCGCTACCGTACTGGGAATCGTCAGTGGCGTATTAATTGGTTTAATTACCGAATACTACACTTCAACCGACTACTCCCCCACCCGCAAACTAGCAGAAATCGCGCCCGAAGGTGAAGCCTTTGTTATCACCAAGGGGGACGCAATTGGTTCGCGCTCTGTCATGTTGCCAGTACTCGTAATTGGCTTGGCTATTCTAATCTCTGGCCGTATCGCTGGTACTTATGGCATAGCGCTAGCAGCCTTGGGCATGCTGTCATTTGTAGGTACCACTGTTTCCATCGACGCATTCGGCCCCATTGCCGACAATGCGGGCGGCCTCGCCGAATCGTGTCATTTGCCCGAGTCTGTACGCATTATCACTGACAAGCTCGACGCCGTAGGCAACACCACTGCCGCCATTGGCAAAGGGTTTGCCATCGGCTCGGCCGCGCTTGCTACCATGTCGCTCATCACGGCTTATGTCGGAAGCTACACTTCGGTGGGCGCCGAGCCAGTTCTCAACTTCGCCAACTACTTTGTGGTTGCAGGCGGAATCATTGGTGGTGCGCTCATCGAATATTTCTCGGCTATGCTCACCGACAACACCATCGAAGCCGCTCGTAAAATGGCAGATGTTGGCGACAAAATGATGACGGCCGAGGTGGTTGCTGGCACTTCCAAGCCAAACTACAACGAAATGATTCGCCTAGCCGCTAAAGAGGCGCTCCACCACATGTTGGTGCCGTCGGTTTTAGCCATGCTTATTCCCATTGTTGGCGGCCTGCTCTTTGGTGTTGCCTTTGTGGGCGGAATCTTGGTTGGCGCTACTATCGTAGCCATCGGCAAAGCAATTTTCATGGGCAACTCTGGGGGCGCATTCGATAATGCCAAAAAATATATCGAATCTGGCGCCCTCAAGGGGCACCCCAAAAAATCCCCTGCCCACAAAGCTGCCGTTACTGGTGACACCGTAGGTGACACTCGCAAAGATGTCGTCGGCGTAGCGCTGGATATTTTTATCAAAATGATGTCCACCGTCGCCAACACCCTGGCGCCGCTCTTCTCGCACTTTACCCTGTTCCGCTAAGCGGAAAGCCCCTCAAAAGAGGGGCTATTTTATTCCATATAGTCCAAGTATTTTCCGTTTATAAACATAGTCCAAGGTGTAAAATTACGACCATCTTTATCGTAAATCTCATAGGCACACTTTACATTCGTCGCCAAATCATAGGTGTCGCAAGCTTCTCTCCCTGGCAAAATCCGCACCTGAAACGCCCCCACCGAATAGCCATATTGACGCCCATTTTCCTCAAAAATATATTCTGGCTCGGTGTCGCCGCGCGCATTTACATTACATTTGCTCTCGGCTTTCATAACCGCAGTGGCCACTTTGGTATCCCAATCATACTTCTCGATTTCCCGCACAATGCGTTCGCATTCCTTTGGCGACATTGTTACGTCGCCAAGCCCCAGCCCTTTGTACCAATTCGGATTTATAAGTATGGTATAGCACGCCAAAAATCCCAAACCAAAAACAACCAAAATCCAAATGATTTTCCGCATATTTTAATAATATCACAAACCTCGAGCACCTTGATAAAATACGCCCAAACACCATGCAAAACGACAACATTCAAAGCAATCTCAGAAAAGGCAAACATTTTTCTAAAAAACTCCCCCATTCCGCAAAAAGTATGTTATAATACTACCCAGCACATCCGTGCGAGCGTAGCTCAGTTGTCTAGAGCGCTTCCTTGCCAAGGAAGAGGTCGAGAGTTAGAGTCTCTTCGCTCGCACCATTTTTGTTCCAAAAATGCGAGCGTAGCTCGGTTGTCTGTCGAGGGCGCATGCCCGAGAAAGTAGATTCGGCGCTTCCATGTCCCCAAACATAAACTTCACAAAACTCACTGCAACATATATAATATATATGTATAAAAGGAGAAAATAATGACAATTCTAATCATCATCTTATTAATCCTCCTCGTTATCATTGCGGCCTTTTGGTCCACTTATAACGGGCTGGTTAAACTCGACGAGCGCGTCAATGAAGCTTGGTCAGATATTACCGTTCAGCTTAAATATCGTGCCGACCTCATCCCCAACGTTGTCGAAACCGTCAAGGGGTATGCCAAGCACGAAAAAGAAGTCTTCGAAGGCGTAACCGAAGCCCGCTCTGCGGTCATGGGCGCCAAAACCGTCAAATCTGCCGCCAAAGCCGAAGCCGAAATGACCAACGCTTTGTCTCGCGTGTTCGCTATCGCCGAGGCTTATCCAGAGCTTAAGTCCAACACTAATTTCCAAAAACTTCAAGAACAACTACAGGACGTAGAAGACAAAATCCAAGCTTCTCGCCGTTTCTATAATAGCGGCGCCAAAGAGCTTAACACCAAAATTAAAACTTTCCCCACCAATCTCATCAATAAAATCGTCGGCCACTTTAAGCTTCGCGACTATTTCGAGGTCGCCGAAACCGAACGCGCCAAAATCGAAAACGCTCCCGAAGTTAAGTTTTAGTAGCTCCAGATAAATGTACAAAAATATTGCGGCCAATAAGCGAAATACGGTCCTAATTATGATTGGGTTTATTCTGCTTATTGCCGCAATTGGTGGCGCTTTTGCTTATTACTATCAAGACTACACCATAGCGCTCGTTGTGCTATTTTTTGCGACAATTTATGCCCTGTTTCAATACTTTGCCGCTTCTCGTCTGGCTACTGCCATGACTGGCGCCAAAAAAATCATCAAAAAAGACAATCCACGCTTATACAACATCGTAGAAAATCTTACTCTCACGGCCGGTTTGCCTATGCCAGAAGTCTACGTTATCGACGACCCAGCACCCAATGCCTTTGCCTCTGGGCGCAGCCCAGAACACGCCTTGGTTTGCGCTACCACTGGTCTACTTAGCATTATGGACGACAAAGAGCTCACCGCCGTCATGGCACATGAAGTCTCTCACATCAAAAACTACGACATTCGTGTTTCCACCATTGTTTTTGGGTTAGTCTGTCTAGTGGGCTTTATCGCCGACATCGGCTGGCGCATGGTACGCTATAGCGGGCGTCGCTCCTCGAAAGGTAGCGACAATTCCAGCCCTATTGGGCTTATTATCGTACTTATCACCTCAATTATCGCCCCGCTTGCGGCTTCGCTTGCTCAGATGGCGGTTTCCCGTGAGCGAGAATATCTTGCCGATTCTTCAGCTGTCCTTATTACTCGCTATCCAGAAGGTATGATTTCCGCTCTCAAAAAGCTCGAAGAACATTCGCGTCCCATGCGCCAGCAAAACCCTGCCACCGAAGCCATGTTTATCGCTAACCCCCTCAAGGCCAAATCGTTCACTAACTTATTTTCCACTCACCCACCCATAGAAAAGCGTATAGAAAGGCTAGAAAATGGCAAAACCAAGTTCTAAGCGTCTTAAAAGCTCCAAGCAAAAATCCCAGCAAAAAGCTGGTGCTTTTATAGAAGCCTTCCACACGTCTTATGCTAAATATCGCGAAAAAATCTGGCAAAAAAAACGCGCACGTCTGCGTCTACACCAAAGCTTTAAGCGAAGTTACCGCGAAGATTACACCAGAAAGCTAAATGTGCCTGGTTTACTTTATCATACCATGGATACCTTCCGCATCATCTTGCGCAACTGGCGGCATTTTTTACCGCTCATTATTTTTGCAGTAGTTTTTAACGTTGCCTTGGTTGGTCTTATGTCCGAAGAAACCTATGTTAAGTTCCAAGATACTCTTGCAGAAACCAGCGATTCTCTAAAGGTTGGCGAAGTAGGCAACCTCGCCAAAGCTAGTCTTCTCCTCATCTCCACCGTTACTACGGGTGGGCTTTCTTCTGGCCTTTCCGAGGTACAGATTGTTTTTGCAGTAATTAGCTTTTTGCTAATCTGGCTGATTACAATCTATCTTCTAAGGCATTTGTTAGCCCAAAAAACCGTTCGGCTTCGCGATGCCTTTTATAACGCCTGCTCGCCACTCATCTCTAGCTTTTTGGTGTTTTTTGTAGCTATGCTTCAGTCTATCCCCATTCTTCTAGTTGTTGTTACCTATTCAACCGCCGTCCAAACCGACTTTCTTTCTACGCCGTTTTATGCGTTAGTCTATTTTATTTTCGCCGCCGTTATGTTACTTTTGTCGCTTTACCTTCTCTCTAGTACGCTCATGGCGTTAATTGCAGTTTCTGCTCCAGGGCTATACCCCATGGTTGCTTTTCGCACCGCTAGCGACCTCATGGCAGGCCGCCGTACTCGTTTTGTGCTTCGGCTAGTATTTCTAATTATGGCTTTAGCGGTTGTCTGGGTAATTGTTATGCTACCACTCATCACCCTAGACCTTTTTCTCAAAAGTCAGTTCGAATGGCTTTCGGGCTTCCCATTTGTGCCAATTTGCTTGCTTATCATGACAAACTTCTCATTTGTCTACATCACTGCCTATTTATATATCTACTATCGGAGGGTTCTAGCCTATGAAGACGACAAATAAAGCCGAAGCAAAAGCGCGTATCGAAAAGCTTCGCGAACTTATCAATGACTATCGCTATCATTATCATGTTCTCGACGAGTCAATCATGAGCGAGGCCGCCGCTGACTCTCTAAAGCACGAGCTAAGCCAGCTAGAGGCTCAATTCCCAGAACTAATCACGCCCGACTCTCCAACTCAACGCGTTGCTGGTAGGCCCCTCGACAAGTTCGAAAAAGTTACGCACAAAAAACGCATGATTTCTCTTGCAGACGTTTTCTCTGAAGAAGAAATCAAAGATTGGATTGCCAGAAACGAGAAACTCATTCCAGGTGGAAAAATCAAAGAGTTTTTTACCGACATAAAGATGGATGGCCTTGCTTGTGCACTCAAATATAAAGATGGCTTTTTTGTCCAAGCCGTAACGCGTGGCGACGGGCTAGTTGGCGAAGACGTAACAGCAAACGTCCGCACTATTCAAAACATTCCGCTTCGCATTTCGGAACCAGGTAATGTCGAAGTTCGGGGCGAAATTATCTTGTTCAAAAAAGATTTTGCAGAAATCAACGCTCGTCAAAAACAGCTCGGCGA
This sequence comes from Candidatus Saccharimonadota bacterium, assembly GCA_017404245.1. Taxonomy (GTDB): domain Bacteria; phylum Patescibacteriota; class Saccharimonadia; order Saccharimonadales; family Saccharimonadaceae; genus Nanosyncoccus. Next base: position 20,699 of record JAFRCT010000005.1, read on the forward strand.
AAAGCCGTTTGCCAACCCCAGAAACCTTGCCGCTGGCACTATCCGTCAACTCGACCCCAAAGTTGCCGCTTCGCGCAACCTCAAGTTCATCGCTTACGATTTAGTCGAACCAAATCTTCCAACTCATAGCGAAGCGTATATGAAGCTCCGCGCCCTTGGCTTCCGCACCTCAAACGAGGATAAGGTTTTTGCGTATAAAGATTTGCCTGAGATGTTTAAGTATATTCGCGCTCTCGACAACTATCGTAAAGGTCTTAAATTTAACACTGACGGCATGGTGATAAAAATCAACGACCGCATAATTTATGACAAGCTCGGCATAATCGGAAAAACTCCTCGCGCTGCTGTTGCGTTTAAATTTCCCGCCGAAGAATCGACCACTAAAGTTCGCGACATTGTTATCTCTCTCGGGAGAACTGGCGCGGCCACCCCAGTCGCAATCCTCGACCCCGTACAAGTTGCAGGCTCGACCGTCCGCCACGCCTCGCTCCACAATGCCGACGAAATCGCTCGCCTCGACGTCCGCATCGGTGACACCGTAATCGTCTATAAAGCTGGCGATATCATTCCGCAAATCAAAGAAGTTTTAACTACTCTCCGCCCAGACAGCGCCAAGCCCTTTAACTATGAGCAAGCCCTAAAAAGCCAATATCCCGAACTTGAATTTTTCCGCCCCGAAGGTGAGGTTGTCTATCGCGTCAAAGGTGAGACGTCTGACTTTATCTTGAAGCGTGCCATCGAATACTATGCAAGTAAGCCCGCCTTGAACATCGAAGGCCTCGGCGAAAAAAACGTCACCCTGCTCGTTGACTCTGGCCTTGTTAAATCTCTCCCCGACCTCTATCGCCTCACAAAGCAGAAGCTCGTTTCTCTCGAACGATTCGCAGATTTATCTGCCGAGAAACTCCTTTCTAACTTAGAAAAATCCAAAATCGCCCCGCTCTCAAAAGTTATCACCGCTCTTGGGATTCGTCACGTCGGCGTTCAAACTGCCATCGCTCTCGCGAATAAATTCGGCTCACTAGAAAAGCTCCAGAACGCCGAGAAAGACGAATTACTAAGTATCCCCGACATCGGCGAAGTTGTCGCCGAGTCCATTCTCGCATTCTTTGCCGACGAAGACAACGTCAAGATGCTCGCCGAGCTAAAGTCGCTTGGCCTTAAACCTACCTTTTCCGACTTGTCGGCCGCTCCACTCACTGGCAAGAGCTATGTCATCTCCGGTACTTTAGAAAGTTTTGACAGGGAAGAAGCCGAAGAAAAACTCCGTGCCCTCGGCGCAACCGTAACTAGCTCCGTCACGAAAGCTACTACCGCTCTCGTTCTCGGCAAAAACCCTGGCGCCAGCAAACTCAAAAAAGCCGCCTCTCTCGGCATTCCTACGCTCGACGAAGCGGGATTTCTAGAATTGATAAAATAATTATGCTAAAATAAAAACATAAATCTCCATAGAGAAGATAATCTCCAGATGCACTGCTAGCGTTGCGACGAAAAGGAAGGGGCTAAATAGACAAATAGCATCGTATATGTTATAATATAAATATTAACAATCCGGAAACAATAATCTATAATAAAGTAAAACCATGGAAGACTACTCAAGATTTTTAAACATCTACTCAAATCTTCCCGAAAAATTACGAAACGGAATTATTGCTGTCGTAGAAGATAAACCATACACCTGGAACTCCAGCTACATAGAGATATCCGCAGGAACCGAGCTTGGCAAAAAAATATATAACCAACTTGTAGAGACGGAGATAATTTAATAACTATGGATGATTTTCAAAAATTAGTATATACAAGATGGCAAGCTTTACCAAAAGGGTACTCTATTTCCATCGGCGGCGTTGGTACAATCACTAAAGAAGAGGCTTTGCGTCATGTCGCCGAAAAAGACGAAATTGGTCGGATTCTGATTGAAGTTGATCGTAATTACTTCAATATTATCAAATCTGGAAAGCTTTATGAAGATTTTAATTTCTAACCCAGAAACTGATGCATTTACAAGATATCTCTTATTTTGGTCAAATAATTTAATAAAAAACATCGGGTCTCGGCACGAAATTATTCAACTAAAAAAGACCAGAGCGAATAGAGAGAATTTTGAGGGCATTTTGCATAAGAAAAGTGTAGATATCGTTTTATTGAATGGACACGGTGGCGACAATCTGATTTTAGGACATGACGAAAAGCCAATGGTAGATTCGAAAAACGCAAGCTGTTTAGCGGGGAAAATCGTTCATGCGATGTCTTGTAGTTCGGCGAAGACCCTGGGGCCGATTTCTATTAAACTGGGGGCTAAAGCTTATGTTGGGTACAAAGAGCCATACCTAGCCCCAAGAATGGATGATAAAATTGCCGACCCACTAAAAGATAAAACCGTATCATTATTCTTAAACCCCGCTTTTATAGCGCAGAAAGCACTGACTGATGGAAAAACACCAAGAGAAGCGATAAAACTCGCAAAAAACGCATACAATCGCAGTATCGTCAGCGCGTTAACTAGTCCAGTACAATCTGACGACGATCAATTTGTTGGGCTTCTGTGCTGGGATAGAGATAACCTAGTAGCCGTCGAGCAATAAATATTGTTTGTAACCGCCCTCATTCTTAGCAAAACCCTAGCGTCAAAGGAAAGGATTACGTATGGAAAAGGTAAAAACTTCAAAATATAATTTTAAAGACGCAACTCTCGTTAAAGATTTTCCAGACTATTTGCTTGGCTCGCTCCAAGATTGGTTTGAAGTGATGGTTTTTGATAACGAGCTTTACGACATTCGTTTCGATATGGATTACCTTAACTCAGAGTTTACTTCGCTTATTGAGCTATCAATCAGGGAAACAATCAACCGTAATGTAGACGGCTTCTTCGCACAGTTCTCAAAAGATACAGAAAAAATGCTCAAGGTGCTTGATGTCTTGTTGGAAAAATATGGCAACATAACAATTCGTAACGATTCGGACAGAAAAAGATGCGGAAAAAGCTTTGGCCAGGTTCTTGAAGACATTTTAAAGCGAGGAAGCTTGGCTTATACTGCTGTGAGAGTAGGTGGCAAGTGGGGTTTATATTACAGAGTTTCTGATTTCGCGCTCAAAAATGCCAAAGAAGCTCGCGCAAAAGACAGCTCGCTAGAAGAAGCCTGGAAAGCCTGTTACGGCGTCAGTCCTAATTACAATAAAGTTGTCACAGAAAGCATCAATTGCATCGAGAATGTTCTAAAAACTAATTATTTCCCCAAGGACAACAAGCCTCAAATTGGCAAATTTATCACGCAGCTTAAAAATAACGCGACAGACTTGACGTTCCTTGGCGCAGACACTCTCGGCCAACACGGTAGGGAAGCCCTTGAACTAATTAAAAACCTAAGCAAATACCGTGGAATGCACAAGAGTGGAACTGGGCAGGACGCAACGCGAGAAATCGCTATCTACGCCCTAAACACCGCAATTTGGTTTTGGAATCTCCATAATCAGAAATAAATCTATACTAAAACTAGCCATAAAGCATAAGCGGCAACATATAGTTGACACCTAGTAAACAAAAAACTATAATAAAAATATCTTTAACTCTTCGGAGGTGAGCGTCCGTTCCGCGTAGTAACGGCCCTTTAATAAGATACCAGCGTCAAACACTGTCTGTGCTATTCGCGGCTCCAAAGCCGTGACTACAGCCAGCGCGAACAGGAGAATCAATGACTTCAGCAATGATTCTGCCAGTTCGCTCGTGATGAGGTTTATGATGCTCATAATGGGATTATACTCCTTTATTACATTTACGTGAATTTCGCGCCCAACTCACTACGCTGAGAAGTATTGTCGAGACTTACGGCTTTGGCGCGGAGCCAGTCTCGACAATTCCATGTGTTTATGCAAATGAATCTGGAAAAAGAAATCGATGAATGGTTAAAAAGCTTCAAGGAAAAGCCGTACAAACACTTCGACTTGATTGTAAAATCTAACGATTATATGACGGGTGGAAAACTCCGAAGCGACCTATCGGACCCCGCTACGCTCCAAACCTACAAATTCTGGCCATTTCTTAGGTTCGACGACAAACAAAGAAGGTTCAGAAAAAATCTAAAGAACAACTTGATTATCGACGAAAAGTTGCGCCCAATTATGTATGCTTCACATCGGGATTCGGCGCTAATGTCATTCTACTCTTTTTTATTAAAGAAAAACTACGAAGCGAAAATTAAAGGAGCTCCGCTAGAAAAATCCGTGATAGCCTACAGGAAGATACCGTCGCCTCTAGGTGGCAACAAGTCCAATATAGATTTTGCAAACGATATATTCAGGCTTCTACAGACACTAGACGGTTATACTGTATTTTGCCTAGACATTAAAGGCTATTTCGATAATATCAATCATAGAATTCTGAAAGAGAAAATAAAGACATTTTCATCAGGGATTCCAAAAGACGGCCTAGATCCAATTCTCAAAGCCGTAACAAAATATAGATATGTTTATAAACGAGACGCCGCTAAGGCCCTTGGGAATAAAGCCTGGTCTAATCCGAAGAAATACAACCGACAGATTCGAGATTCAGGGCTGATTCATCATAACCTAAAAGGTCATGGTATTCCACAAGGCAGTCCAATCAGTGACATTTTATCAAATATATATCTTTATGATTTTGATATCGAGGTCTGCAAACTTGTCTCTGCATTTACCTATGGCTTCTATTTTAGATATTGCGACGACATTATCCTTGCAGTTCCTAAAAGGGATGCGAGAAAAATATACGAAACTATTTGCGAAAAAATAACAGAATCGAAAGTGGATATAAAAAAAGAAAAGACAGAAGCTTTTTGCGTTGACGCAAAGAAAAATATTTTTAACGATATAACAAGCGAATTTGTTGAGGAGTATCAAAAGCACCGTGAATTCTTACAATATCTTGGCTTCGATATAAACCTGAAAGCTATAAAAATACGTTCAGGTACAATCGCAGGCATGTATCGCCGAGCAGCAAGAGTCTATTATGGACGTCACAAAAATATGGCGCCACGGAACTGTTTCGGACGTTATGATTATCTTAACCGTTCAGACAGGCGGTTAGGAGGTGGCTTGCCTATCCATCAAACAAGGAAAATTAAAAAAGGCATGAAGAAAAGATTTTGCAAAGCGGCGAACGATATCCAAAAAAATCATTTCCAGCAATTGATAAAAACGGAAGTTGTTAAAACTAACCATAAAAATATTGACAACCAAAAGCCATAAGCGTAAAATAAAAATACAAAGGTCAATATTAACATAAGTAAAAAGGATAAAACAACTATGTCTAAAAAACTAATTGCTGGCGCAGGTGTTGTTGCGTCTTTTGCAGTCGCTCTCGCCCCGCTCGCAACTTTCGCTGCGGATGCCACATGGAGCTCCGATCAGCACACCGATACCTTGAACGTCACTGTTCTTCCGACTTGTGCTTTCGGTGCTGCTGCCGCCACTCCCGTTGTTGGCGTCGCTCATAACGCAGCTTCTGCTACTCCAGAAGACAACAGTACTAACGCCGCTACTTGGACGGAAACTACCGCCAGCGATAATCTTGGTATGACTCCAGATATCAGCACTGGGACTGAGCATGCCTCTGCTAGTAGCGCCGCTTACAGCATCTACGCTGGTACTGCTGACACTAACATGGGTACTACTACTCTCACCGTCGTATGCAACCAAAACAACGGTTACAAGATTTTCGTTGAAGCTGAAAATCTTGAAGAGACCGGTGGTGACACGATCAATATCATTGCCTCTCCATCCGCAACTGTTACTGGTTACAACATCACGACAACTGCTGCAACTGGCGCGACTGGCGCGAATGTCACTTCTACGACTAAAACTGCCGCCGTCACCAAGAATGCAGCCTCTGAGGCTACTGGCGATGCTCATACCTTCCAATACGGTATCGGTGTTGCTCCTGGCACTAAGGCCGCGACTTACACTGGTGACGTTATCTATACCCTCGTCCAGCAACTCGGCGCCTAATTTAGCCTAAAACTAAATCGCACCAAAATCTCCCCTTTCGGGGAGATTTTGGTGTAGCTCGCAACCTCCGCCTCTGATGTCAATTATGATTCAGACATGCGGATACTTTAAATAAAAATTGTCCAGTCGGACAATCAACTCTCGGCTAGTAGTTTCGTTAGCACTCATACGGGAAGTATAACATCTATAAAAAATAATCAAAGTTGCGCATTTCTAGCACCGACAAGAACTTCTGAAAAAGGGCTTTATGTGATATAATGTAACCATTACAGGAGGTATTTTTGGAAGAAAAACTATATTTTCAGCCTGCCAAGTACGGCAATGGCCAAAAAAAGAAAACGCACGCCGCCCCAAAAACGGCAGATAAAGAAGTTCACAAAAAGGGCAAAAACCACAAAGCTGTTAAACTAGTTTGTTTTCTGCTTTTTCTTGCCGTAATTGTTTTTATTATTCTCTATTTTCTCCGTGGCAAAACCACCACCACTGGCCAATTTCCCGCCAACGTTCGCAACGAATCGCTGGTTTGCCAGTCGAGCAACATCGCCTACAAAAAAGTCAGCAACATCGACTCACCAGAAAAAACCTTAAAAATCAACATGATTTTTAACGGTACGGATTCTCTTAGCTCGGCTAGCCTAAAATACACCCTCGCCTTTGCGTCTTACTCCGAAGCATACAGCGCCGAAGCCATTTCGCATGCTCAGTTTAATCTCGGCCTTCAATCCTTGGGCTATGACGCCAGCAAGTTCAATAACAAGTTCTCTATTTTGGATAACGTGCTAGATATTGTTGTTAATTTTTCTTCCTCTACCACTATTGATGAAGTCACCAAAGATTATCTTCTTGTAGAAGAAACTTCGAATGGCAACCTCCCCATAACTCTATCCGAATATCAGCACAATTATGAGCAGCAGGGCTTTACTTGCACTTCAACCATAAATAATTAAAAGGAGCTTAATATGCAAAAACTACACAATAAACTAAAAACCATTTTCGCTATTTTTGCTGCCATATCTATGCTGGTCTTACATTGCGTTCCCGTCAGCGCCATTGGACAATTTGCGCTGTCCCCCATGTATCAGCAAATCACACTTACGCCAGGAGAAACCTACGTTGGAAACTTTGAAGTTGTCAACCCAGGCGACAACACTATCGACTTCCGCTATACCGTTAGGGTCGAACCGTTTTCCGTCGAGGGCCTAGACGACCTCAGCTTTAGCTCAAAAGGCAATTACAATCAAATTGTCGACTGGATAGAAATTTCTCGTACCGAAGGTATTGTTTCTCCTAACGAAACCCAAGAAATTCGTTTCTCCGTGCAGGTTCCAGAAGACGCCCCTGCGGGCGGGCAATACGCCGCCATTATGGTTACTTCCGAAGAATATCGTTTGGATAATTCCGCGGTCGACCTTAGGGAAAAGTACGAAGCCTCGCATCTGCTTTATGCCGAGGTGGCTGGCGAAACCATTCGCAAAGGTTCGATAACCGATGTCAACTTGCCGAGTTTTCTCTTTACTGGCAACATCGAAGGTTCTGCCTCTATCACAAACGAAGGTAACGTTCACTCAAGAGCCACCCAAACCCTGCAAATCTTTCCACTCTTTTCCAAAGAAGAAGTTTATACTAACGAAGAATCTCCCAAAGGTATCTGGGTTATGCCAGGCAACACCGCCTATTCGGCTGTCAGCTGGGAAAACACTCCATCCATCGGTGTTTTTCACGCCATCTTTAATACCGAGTTCGAAGGCGTAAAATCTACTATCGACAAAATCGTTATCGTCTGTCCGCTTTGGCTACTCTTTATTATCGCCGCCGCTGTTATCCTAATCATCATCAAGATTCTAACCGCCAAGAGAAAAAGCTAATCGCCATTATCCACACAGTACCAATCAGACGATTCCATATATCCCACCACTGCAAACAATTTTGAACCAGAAGCCGTATCGATGCTCTCATCCCCGCAACGTGCGCCCACTATTACTGCTATCTCTCCTGGTTCCTTTGGTGGGACATGTATCTTTCTGGAAGTGTTGCTTAGCTCGGCGCCAGCACTCGTAGAATAATGCAGAAAGTTTCTTGCATTAAACAGTACTAAAACATAGCTATTTCCACTGGGGTCTTCGCCAGACGTATTAACAAAGCTTTTTGCCTTGGTATAAAAGTCCCAATAACCGCCATCTCTGACTGTGGGCATTTTGCCGCCATTATTCGTCATAAATTGTATCATATTGGCCACCAGCGACGCATAATCTTGTCTTCGTTGTGAATCGCGCTGACTCCGTTGCATGTTTGGCAGCGCCACAAAAACCATCAGAAATATTAGCCCAGCAATAGCTAGCACCAAAACCACTTCAATTATGGTAAAGCCACGAGTTCTTTTGATGTTTTCTTGTTTCATGTTTGTTTGATTAAAATATCTATCTCCAATTATACATAAGCGGTACAAAATAAGCAACAAAAACTGCCCTCATAAGGGCAGTTTAATAGACCAAGGCTAGACGTCTAGAATGGCTTAGCCAGCCCCAAGCGCGAATTACCTTCGGCTATCCTTAGAAGCTCGTTGTACTTGGCCATGCGCTCGCTACGTGAAAGCGAGCCAGTTTTAATTTGTCCTGCGCCCAACCCCACAGCAATGTGCGCAATGGACACATCTTCGGTTTCTCCAGAACGGTGAGAAATAATTGTTTTATAACCATATTTCTTGGCTGTAAGTACTGCGTCTATGGTTTCAGAAAGCGAACCAATTTGGTTGGGTTTAATTAGAATGGCATTAGCACTTCGTTCGGATATGCCTTTTTTTAGCAGGCGTGTGTTAGTTACAAATAAATCATCGCCCACTAGCTGAATCCGTCCTCCAAGACGCTCAGTCATTTTTTTCCAGCCTGCCCAATCGTTTTCCGCCAAACCGTCCTCGATAGAAATTACTGGGTAATTATCGATAATCCAGGTGTACCAGTTGGTTAAATCGTCTGCACTCTTCCAGTCGCCATTGGTTTTCATTACATAATGGTCGTTTTCGTAAAACTCCGAAGAAGCGATGTCCATAGCCATGGCCACATCATCGCCAACTCTATAACCAGCTCGTTCTATGGCGTGTTTAATGCACTCTAATGGCTCGTTATTGCCGTCACGAACCTTGGGGGCATATCCACCCTCATCTCCCACGGTAACTGGATAGCCACGCTCCTTTAGTACGGTTTTAAGCGCATGAAACACCTCTGCGCCCATCCTAAGAGCATCACCAAAGTTTTCTCCACCCTTGGGGATAATCATGTATTCCTGGAAATCGGTTGCCCAATCAGCATGCTCGCCGCCGTTCATTACGTTCATCATGGGGAGCGGTAACGACATTTGGTCGGTAGTGCCAGCCAACTCTGCTACATACGCATAAAACGGCAAACGCTTTGCGCGTGCCACCGCCTTGGCCGTGGCTAAAGAAACCGCCAAAATTGCATTTGCCCCAAGGCGCGACTTGTTGTCGGTACCGTCCAAATCTAGCATAATTTGGTCTACTACAGCTTGCTCGGCCGAGTTACCCACAAGCACATCGCGAATTTTGCTGTTTACGTTCCACACTGCCTTAAGCACGCTTTTGCCACCATAATAATTTGGGTCTTCATCGCGAAGCTCTAGCGCCTCGCCCGAACCTGTTGAAGCTCCCGAAGGCACAGCAGCGCGTCCTGCCTGCCCAGACTCCAAAAACACATCTGCTTCCACAGTTGGGTTGCCCCTCGAATCTAAAATCTGCCTCGCTTTGATATTAGAAATTACAAAATTATCCATAACCATTATTATAACAAACCTTTGCCAAAATAAATAGCTCAATTGTGCCTTGCAGAGCCACTATGCTATAATTAACCTATGGCTAGCCCTATCAACTCAGAAAAAGCCCAAAAATTGCGCCCCCTAAGGATTTTTTTGGCAATTCTTGCCGTAATCCTTTTTGTGCTGGTTCTCGACCGCTTGCCTACCACTCGGCGCACCGTTGCTTCTTCTGCCACGACTCTCGCTGAGTCGCAACCCTCAAAAGCCCCAGACGGCAAAAGCTATTATTATTTTTCTGGTTTTCTCGACATTCTCGAAGCTCAGCTCGAAGACCGTTTGGCTTCCCTTGGTGTTGCCGAAGAAGATTACGAGCATATTGGTGATTTTTTATCTCCCGACGAAATCTATGCACTCGAGCTTAAAGTAACCTTAGCTTCCGAGCTCGAAAGCACTTGGGTAGAAGCCTCCGCCGACGAACTTAAAACCTTGCGCGAGATTTTTGCTCTAGGTCCAAACTTCTCGTTTGACGATTTTTCCGCGCGCACCGATAGCCCCCTCGAATACAAGGCACTTGCTGACTTACTAAAAACCTACTATCATTCCAAAAACACCATAGAGGATTACGACCTTGTTGAATAACCTTAGTAAATCAATGCCAAAAAAGTTAAAAACTTTGCCATCCGCTCCTGGAGTATATTTTCATAAAAACAAACAAGGTGAAATTATCTATGTTGGCAAAGCTGCCGTGCTTAAAAACCGCGTACGTCAATATTTCCAAAACCCCAAAGACCGCGACCCCAAAACCGCCGCCCTTGTCGAAGAAATCTATACAACCGATTGGATAGTAGTCGACACCGAAATGGACGCCTTATTTTTGGAAAGCGAAATGATAAAGCGCTATATGCCCAAGTGGAACATTTTACTCCGTGACGACAAAACCGTGTCTTACGTGCGCATTGACACTCAGTCAGAAATCCCCTATGTATCCACGACTCGTCAACCCCTAGGCGATGACGCTCGCTATATTGGCCCCTTTTACGCCAAAAACACCATTGCAACCGCTTTGCGCATTTTGCGTAAAATTTTTCCATACTACACCAAGCCATACACGGGCCAAAAAACCCTCGACACCGACCTCGGTTTAACTCCAGGCATAGAAATTGGCAAAACTACCCCCAAAGAATATCGCCGTAGTCTTAGTAATCTTATTCGCTATCTAGAGGGCGACCGTCAAAAGCTCCTCGTCGACCTAGAAGCCGAAATGCATCAGGCCGCAGAGACAGGGAATTATGAGCGCGCGGCCAACCTCAGAAACGAGCTGTTTGGACTTAAAGGCCTAAAGAAAAAAATCGTTTTTTCCGACAAAGAGTTTTTGGACATTTCTTCCGACCGAGCTTTGGCCGAATTGCAAAGACTGCTTGGACTCGAAAAACCTCCTCGTCGCATCGAGGGCTATGACATCTCGCATCAATCTGGCGAAGACGTAGTGGCGTCCATGGTGGTGTTTGTTAATGGCGTTTCCGACCGTTCCGAGTACCGCAAGTTCAAACTCAAAAATCAACAAAACAACGATACTGCCTCCTTGCGCGAAGTTGTTTCTCGTCGCTTGCGTCACGAATCGTGGGCTTACCCCGACCTTGTAGTTTTAGATGGTGGCGAGGCGCAAATGTCTGCTGTTCTGCCACTTCTTTCCGCCAAAAATATCCCCGTTATTGGCCGTGACAAATCTGGAGACCACAGCAAATCTGCGCCCGTAAAACTGGTTTTTTTGAGCGCGGAGCAAACTTCCGAAAAATCTGGCTCAAAATCCGCTTCTGCCTCTGTTAATCTTCGCACAGTGGAACTTCCTAAAGACTCGCACATTGCTCGCCTAATTGCTCGCATCGACGAAGAAGCGCATCGCTTTGCAATCACCTATCACACCCTGCTCAAACGAAAACGCCTCCTCGAGCGCTAAAATATCTTGTCTAATTCCTTGTTTTTGTCTATAATAAAACCATTATGAATCTAGTATCTGTGTTCCAAACCCTCATTCTTGTCTCTGCCGCCCTTACCATTTTGCTCATCTTGCTTCAGCAACGTGGCGCATCGCTCGGTGCTGGCCTTGGTGGTTCGGGCGAGCTTTACACCACTCGCCGTGGGCTCGACAAATCGCTGTTCAATGCCACCATCGTGGTCGCCGTAATTTTCGTTTCGTCTATCCTTGGGCTACTTTTAATACCTGCATAGCATGAAAAATCCGTTCAAAAAGCGTGGGCAAAAATTAGTCGCATCTAGCGAAGCCCACCTTCGTCGCAACTTTTTTCGACGCATATCCCACATTGGCGAAGTGCGCCTTCTTGTTGTGGAGTGGGGCTTGTTGGTTTTTGTATTGTTCATGTTCGCCCTCACTCAAAGCTTTTGGTACTCAGAGTCTTATTCTATGTCTGCCTTCACTTCTGGTGGCACGTTTACCGAGGCCACCCTTGGCAAAGTCAGCTCTCTAAATCCACTTTTTGCCTCCACCAGTAGCGAAAAAACTCTCTCAAAACTCCTCTTTGCAGGTCTTACTGCCGCCGATTCTACTGGCCACGTCAGTAACGCTTTGGCCTCATCTGTTCGTACGCCCGATTCTGGTAAAGTTTGGCTAGTCAAGTTGCGTAGCAACCTCAAATGGTCCGACGGCGAACCACTCACTAATGCCGATGTCCTTTTTACTACTGCCCTTATTCAAAATCCAGCAGTTAACTCCAGCTACCAATCTGCACTTTCCAGAGTTTCCGTCTCAGAAAATGCCGAAGGGGAAATTGTCTTTGAACTCCCGTCAAGTTATGCCGACTTTCCTACCACCCTCGATTTTCCCATCTTGCCCAAACACATTCTCGAATCTGTCGACCCAGCCACCCTGCTCGAATCAAACTTCTCTATTTCGCCAGTTTCCTCGGGCGCTTTCTCTTATAACGCCACTCAGTCAATTGGTTCGTCTGGTGAATCCGTGGTCTATTTGTCTGCCAACCAACACTATTACAAAGGCACTCCCCGCATCGCCAGCTTTGTGGTGCATGCCTATGCTTCGCTCGAAGATATCAAATCCGCCCTAAAAAGTGGTAGTGTTTCTGCCACTGCCGAGCTTCTACCCACCGACGCTCAAGAGGTTTCCTCTCGCTTTATTTATCAAAAACAAACCGCCATCAACTCTGGCGTATTTCTATTTTTTAACACTAAAACAGGCTTATTCAAAAACAAATCTTTGCGCAAAGCTGTCCAGTCTGGGCTAGATATTGCAGAAATCCGTAGCCTTATTGACGACGAACTTCCGCTAGATTACCCAATCTTAAAGTCTCAGCTAGCCCTAGAACAGTGGCCAACCTTGCCAGAGCATAATTTAAGCGCCGCCAAAGAAACCATAGCTTCTTCCGAAGTCAAAGACATCACTCTTGTCACTGTCCAAACTGGCTATTTTCCCAATTTAGCCGAAGACATTTCCGAACAACTCACCGCCATGGGTTTTTCGGTTAACAAACAAGTCTACGCTCCAGGGCAAGAGTTCATGGTTAATGTCATCGCTAGTCGTAGCTACGATATTCTACTCTACGAAGTTGACCTTGGCCTTAGCCCCGACTTGCTAGTCTATTACCATTCTTCTCAAGCTTCCGCCTCGGGCCTTAACCTCTCAAACTACAATAGCTCCGTCTCGGACGATCTTATTCTCTCTGCTCGTGAAACCGTCGACGAAAACATTAAAAAACAAAAATACGAGGCTTTCTTGTCTCGCTGGGTAGACGACGCCCCAGCTATCGGCCTATATCAAGTCAATATGAGTTACTTTTTCGACAAAAACGTCAAAACCTTCTCCGAAGACAACAGTTTAGTTGCCCCTACCGACCGTTTTGCCGACATTAAGTTTTGGTCGGTAGAAAAAGCTCTTAAAAACCGTACTCCCTAGATACGGCCTAGTCAGCAGTAGCCAACAAAAAAGCTCCATACTAGAGCATAAAACACACATTTTGTCAAATGGTGCGCCTGACAACAATAAACCTGAACTAATCTATTACATTGTTGACTGGTGGTTTTTGCATCCAAATTACGAGTTTAAACCTAAAGAACTAGAAAGGAGTAAATACCCCAGAATAGAAGAATTTATA
>JAFRCT010000006.1:0-162155 GCA_017404245.1 Candidatus Saccharimonadota bacterium
AATACTGGTGCCCGTTCCTTTACCAATCTCCTTACCAATACATCAGCTGATTCTGGGTATAATTTGGCTATAACCGCATCTTTAAGTAAAGATACCTCCCTCCACACCCTTCCTTTAGCCTTTATACGCGGAGGATATTATAACTGGGGTAACAAAGATTACCCCACAGAAATGGGCGCTCCGCGGAATCGTAGGTACAACGGCTACTATTGGTCATCTACTACCTATAGTACTACCCATTCACGCAACCTAAACTTCTACTCGACGCGCTTGAGTCCTTCCAATGGGAACTACAAGGGCAACGGCTTTGCTGTCCGCTGCGTCGCTCGCTAGCTCGTTCCCCTTTTCCCCCTTCCCCAGATTTTTGGTTAAGCTTGACAGTTATTTACTATCGATGTATTCTTACATACATCGATAGTAAATAAAATCTTTAATGTAAATATAGGGTCATAGAAAAGGGAGTTTGCATAAGCGTAATAAATGTGTTATAATATTCCCATGCAAAACATCTGGCAAACCCTCAAACAACCCTTTTTCTGCCTTGCTCCCATGGAAGGCGTAACCGACCAAGCCTTCCGCGGTGTCATTTCCGCCGCCGCTCGCCCAGACCTCTTTTTCACCGAATTCACCAACGTCTCGTCTTTTGCCTCCGAAAAGGGAAGAAGCAATGCTCTTTCTCGCCTGCAAATTTCTCCCACCGACTCCCCTATTATTGCCCAAATTTGGGGCAAAAATCCTACTCATTTTTCGGAACTTTCGTCCGCGCTCAAAAAACTCGGTTTTTCGGGCATCGACCTCAATTTTGGCTGTCCCGACCGTCACGTTAACGCCGCTGGTGGCGGCGCCGCCATGATTCGCACTCCCAATCTCGCTATAGAGTGCTTCAAAAACGCCGTCAAAAGCTCTCTCGGTCTGCCAGTTTCCGTCAAAACCCGACTTGGCTACACCAGTGTCGAAGAATACCAAACTTGGCTCCCCACGCTCCTTACCGAACATCCCGCCGCCCTCACCATTCATCTCCGCACTCGTAAGGAAATGTCCAAAGTCCCCGCCCACTACGAACTAATCCCCAACATTCTTGCCCTTCGTGCCCAAATTTCTCCCCAAACCAAACTCATCATCAACGGCGACATCAAAAACCGCACCGAAGCCATAAAGCTATATCAAAAATATCCCCAAATCGATGGTTTTATGATTGGCCGAGGCGTTTTTGAAAACCTCTATTGTTTCGCAAACCCTCCCCACACCCCCACCAAAGAAGAGCTCCTCGCCCTCCTTCGTCTTCACTTAAAGCTGTGGGAAGAATCCACATCTAACCCCCAAAACGAGCCCAAATCTTTTGAGAGCCTCAAACACTACTTTAAGATTTACATCCGCGATTTTAACGGCGCATCCGACTTACGCGCCCAAATGATGGCCTGCCACTCTCTCCCCGAGCTTGCCTCTGTTCTCAGCTCATTCCAAAGCCTTTAATCGTGATGATAGCTCCCGCCCTTGTTTATTTCTTGTGCTCGATAAAGTTGCTCCGCCACAATTAGCCTTGCAATCATGTGCGGAAACACCAATCTCGAAAAACTCCACACAAAGTCCGCTCGCTCTCGCACTTCTTTACTCACTCCAAACGCCCCACCAATAATTATTACCACCTCTTTACCCATGTCAAACACCTTATCAAGCCGCTCAGCCATCTCTGGCGAAGAAGCAATCTCGCCTCGCTCGTCCGCCACAATTACATATTGGTTGCCGCTAAATGGCCACTGGCTCAAATATTCGTCCAGCTTCTCCCCCTCATAAAACTTAAAACTAAAATCATATGGCTTACGCATCCGCTTTTCGTAGTCAGAAATTAGCCACCCATATTCGCCTTTATTTTTCTTTCCCCCTGCAATAATCGTTATCATCTTTACATTATTCCTTTCTTTTGTTATAATTATACCAGTTACCAAAGACAGCGACGGAAAATCTTTACGTTTTTCTTAATTATGTCGCCGAGGACACTTATCTTTCAGTTGGTAACGAATTTTAACAATTCGTGAGCATAACGAACATAACTAGAAAAGGAAACTAAATGGCTATCTCAAAAGATAAAAAAACCACTTTAGTTGCCGATTTGACTGAGCTGCTCCAAAACAGCAAATCAACCGTTTACGCCCGCTATCAAGGTCTCACCGTCGCCGAACTCCAAGAACTCCGCGCCGCCGCCCGCGAAGCCGACGTAAAAATCAAAGTTGTCAAAAACCGCTTGGTTCGCGTCGCCATGAACGAAATCGCTGCCTACAAAGACACCGACACTACTGGCCTTACGGGCCAATTGCTCTATGCAATTTCCAGTTCCGACGAAATCATGCCTGCCAAAGTTTTGGCCAACTTCGCCAAAACCCACGAAGCCCTCAAGCTTATTGGCGGCTTTAGCGACCTTGGTGCCACGCTTTCCGAAGCCGACATCAAGAATTTGGCAACCATGCCAACCAAGAACGAGATGATTGCCCAAGTTGTGGCAACTCTCCTCTCGCTAGTAAACGACGTCATTTCCGCAACTGCTGGCTCCCTCTCTGGAATCATTTCTGGTCTGGAACAAGCCAAATCCAACTAAATATAATTATCAATCCTTCCAAATCTAAAAACTGCGTTTTCTAGGTTTGGAATACAAAAAGAAAGGTTAGGGAAAGAAATCCATTTCTTCCCCAAATAGTATTTATGGCTGATATTAAAAAATTGGCTGAAGAACTCGTAAATCTTACCGTTCTCGAAGTCAACGAACTCAAAAACACCCTCAAAGACGAATACGGCATTGAGCCAGCCGCTGCTGCCGTAGCCGTCGCTGCTGCTCCTGCCGATGGCGCAGCCGCCCAAGCCGACGCCAAAACCGAATTCGACGTCGTCCTCAAAGAAGCTGGCGCTCAAAAAATCGCCGTCATCAAGGCCGTCAAAGAAGCTACTGGCCTTGGTCTTGGCGAAGCCAAAGCCATTGTCGATGGCGCTCCTGCCACCGTCAAAGAAAAAGTCAAAAAAGACGAAGCCGAAGCTCTCAAGAAAACTCTCGAAGAAGCTGGCGCTACTGTCGAACTCGCCTAGTAAGTCAAACGTTCACGAATTGTTAGCAAATCCCCCTCGCATGGGGGATTTTTGTCGTTTTTACAACATTTATTGTGCTACCTCATAGAAAATGGTGGAAAACTTCCGCCTTGACATAGCTAGGCTACGCGTGTAATATAATAATAGTACTATATCAAAATAGACAGGATGCGAGGTGATGTCTGAACTACCAGAAAAACAAATAAAACGTTTGCGCAGTCTTATTCAAGAGGCAGAAACTAATTTGGCCGCCGCCAAAGAGCTTCTCAACTCCGTTCTTGGTGATGGCGATGTCATCACTGCTCCCCGCGAAACCATTATTTCCGACCCAGAAGGCAAAATCATCGAAGGCGTTTTTGATGGCCAAATCATGATTGGTCCAGACGGCAAAAACTATCCCGTTCCTGCCAACTATGCCAGCAAGTCCAAGCTCGTCGAGGGCGACCTCATGAAGCTCACCATCACCCCCGAAGGCAGATTCCTCTACAAGCAAATTGGCCCCGTCGAGCGCAAAACTGTCATCGGCACTCTCACCCACCACGACGACAAATACTTCGTAGAAGTAGCTGGCCGCGAATACGAAATCCTTTACGCTTCTGTTACCTACTTCCATCTCCGTGAAGGCTCGCAAGTTTCCGTAGTCGTCCCTGCCGCTAATGCCGACGCCCAGTGGGCCGCCGTCGAAGCTGCTCTCTAATTTCCCCATTTATCGCTCTCTTTTTTAATCAAACTCGTTCTAGTGCTATAATATATATTATATGCAGGCTCTCTATCGCAAATATCGCCCCACCACCCTTGCCGACGTTATTGGCCAAACCCAAGTTACCACCCCCCTTTCTTCTGCTATTGCCTCAAACAAAATCTCCCACAGCTATCTTTTCACTGGCCCACGCGGTTGCGGCAAAACTTCCGTTGCTCGCATCCTCGCTCACCTTGTCAACAATTTTCCTTATCAACCCGAGGATTCCTATCTCGACATCATCGAAATTGACGCCGCTTCAAATACTGGCGTCGACAACATTCGCGACCTCCGCGAAAAAGCCATGATTGCTCCAGCCGTAGGCAAATACAAAGTCTACATCATCGACGAAGTTCACATGCTCTCAAAAAGCGCCTTCAATGCTTTGCTTAAAACCCTCGAAGAGCCGCCCTCTCACGTCATTTTTATCCTCGCCACCACCGACCTCGAAAAAGTCCCTGTTACCATCACCTCACGCTCGCAAGTCTTTCATTTTTATCTAGCCGATGAAAAACTTCTGTTACCTCATCTAAAAAACATCTGCAAAAAAGAACACATCAATATTTCCGACGACGCCCTCAAAATCATCATTTCAAGAAGCGGCGGTTCTTTCCGTGATGCTCTTTCTCTCCTCGACCAAATCTCCACTCTCGGCCAAAAAGACACCCAAATCACCGAAGAGCACGTCGCCTCAGTACTTGGCCTGCCTTTAACTTCCAAGCTCACAGATTTACTCTCAAGTTATCAATCTGGAGATTTCGCCACCATTTCAGCACAACTCAAAAGCCTGCTCCAAGAGGGAATTAAGCCCGAGCTTATTGCCAGGTCCGCTCTCGAAAAAATCATCGCACGCCCTACTCCTGCACTTCTCCCTCTCCTTAGTGAGCTTCCCAAAGTCTCCGCCCCCTTCCCCGAAGCCAAACTCCTGCTCGCTTTCCTCGACGAATCAAGACTTACTGCGAGCAGGTCAGGACTTACTGCGAGCGGGTCGAAATATACTTCTCCAGGAACGTCCGCAGGCCAACGGGCCGAGGATGAGGAGGCTCTGGCCCGTAACGACGGGCCGAGAGAACTCCGTGTCTCGGAGAGTACTTCCGACCGCAAGCAAGCAGAAGTCCCCGACCACAAGCAAGCAGAAGTCCCCGACCGCAAGCAGGCAAAAACCACAACAAATCTCCTCTCCCCAGCCCTCAAAGCCCAGCTCAAGCGTTGCAAAATAGACAAGGCCAAAGACGTTGTCCATATATATCCAGGAGTCAAAATCACCAAAACTATTCTTTCTCGTCCTGCTAATCTCGATGTGCTCGCCGCTTATTTTGGCCAAGAGTTCATCATTCACGAAGTTAACGAAAACCCATCCACTTCTTCGCCAGAAATATCCCAAATTTCTGATATAATGGGTAGCGTACAGGAGGTAAACGACAATGGAGGAATCCCGTTCTAATAAACGCTCTGGGCGTATTCCACCCCAAGACATCGTCGCCGAAAAATCCTTGCTCGGCGCACTTTTACTTTCTGATGCCTCTTTTCCAGACGTCCTAGAAAATGTCAAAGCCAAAGATTTTTACGAACAAGCTCATGTCAAAATCTTCCAAGCCATGACTACTCTCTACCAACATCATCGCCCCATCGACCTTCTCACCGTTACCGCTCAACTTCGTGCCGACAAAGCCCTCAAATCCGCTGGTGGCGCCACCTACCTCACCGACCTCACCAATTTTGTTCCCACCGCCACCCACGCCAAGGCCTATTCCGACCTCGTTGCCAAGTGCGCCGTCAGGCGTCGTCTCATCGCCGCAGGCGAGCAAATCGCCGAAAGCGCCTACGAAGAATCTTCCGAAATCAACGACCTTTTAGGCTCTGCCGAAAAAGCCATCTTTGAAGTTTCCGACAAAACCACCAAAACCGAATATGTCGCTCTTGAGTCGCTTCTCGCCGATGCTTTCGACCGCATGGAAGAACTCCATCGCAACAAAGGCTCGCTTCGTGGTCTCAAAACTGGCTTTCGCGACCTCGACAAAAAAACCGCTGGCTTCCAAAAAGGCGACCTCATCATCATCGGCGCTCGCCCCGCCATGGGTAAAACCACCTTTGCCGAAAACCTCGCCTATAATGCTGCCACCATCAACAATCGTGGCGTACTCTTCTTTTCTATGGAAATGGCCAACGCCGAAATTGTCGACCGCATGATTTCCGACGTTTCTGGTGTCGACAACTGGAAAATTCGCACTGGCAATGTCAGCGACGAAGATTTTGGACGCATTGGTGACGCGCTTGGCGAAATGGACTCTGTTCCACTATACCTAGACGATTCAAGCACCATGACCATCCTCGAACTTCGCAACAAAGCCCGTCGTGCCGCCCACGACCACGACATCGGCATGATTATCGTTGACTATCTTCAACTTCTCCAAGGTACCGACCGCTACGCTGGCAACCGCGTTCAAGAAGTAACCGAAATCTCTCGTGGCCTAAAGCAGCTCGCCCGCGAGCTAGAAATCCCTGTTGTTGCTCTCGCCCAGCTCTCTCGCTCGGTAACAGGGCGCGACGACCCCCGCCCCGTCCTCTCCGACCTTCGTGAGTCTGGCTCCATCGAGCAAGACGCCGACATGGTTATGTTTCTCCACCGTATCGACTACTACAATCAAAACAAACCCGATTTCGTCCCCACCAACATCACCGAACTCATCATCGCCAAACATCGCCATGGGCCAGTCGGCAAAATCGAGCTCTATTTCCATCCCGAACTACTCCGCTTTATGTCGCTCGACAAAGAACACGCCGACGAATAATATGTTATAATGTTTATGTGAGTAAACTCGTTATCTCCAAACTTTTTCTATACCGCTACCGATTTCTCATCGGCTACACTCTCCTAGGCCTAGCTTTCGTAGCTCTAGTCTTCTTGCTTCCAACCCTCTCTCCTGCAGGCCTCTCCTCTCTCGAGCAACGTTCTGCTGTTGCCAGCTATAACCTCCATTTTTCTTCCATCACCTCTGGCGACCTCATCGATTTACCCTACCACGTCCTACAAAAAATCTGTATTTTACTTTTTGGTTTTTCCACCTACACCATCAAACTCCCCTCCATCATCATTGGCCTCTTGCTCGGCTTCCTCATCATCCTTCTTCTTAACCGCTGGTTTAAGTCCAACGTCGCACTTCTCGCTTCCATCCTTACCGTTTTGTCCACCCCTTTTCTTTACCTCGCAGGTTCGGGCACTCCGCTTATTATGCTAGTTTTTTGGCCTACGCTCCTACTCTGGCTTGGCTCCAAAATCCAAGGCGACAAGTCCACCAGCCCCGTCTTTAGCCTCATTTTTGCCTTATCTCTTCTTCTTTCCATCTATACCCCCCACCTCATTTATCTTGTCATTTTTATCATCATCTTTGCCATCTGGAACCCCCATCTTCGCTACACCATCAAAACCTTGCCTCGCCTGCCTATGCTCATCACCCTACTTATCATTCTTGCAGGCTTCGGCATTTGGCTCACCAATCTAATATCTTCCAGTTCCGTAGCTCTTTCGCTATTCTTCGCCCGCGACTTTTCTTTTGCCAATTTCATCAAAAACATTCACACGGGTCTTACCCCATTCTTCTCCTTCTCCTCGTCCACCGTTGGCGTCTTTTTGTCGCCCATGTTCAGTCTTGCTGGTGTCGCCCTAGCCGCCACAGGGCTATTTTCCACTCGAAAGGGCTTCTTTGCTAGCCGCAACGCCATTGCTTCTTGTTTTATCGTCTTTGCTGTCGTCCTCTCCGGGCTTACACCCGATTCTAGCCTGCTTCTCATTCTGCCGTTTGCCATCCTCACCGCCCATGGTCTTCGCTATCTTCTCGAAAAATGGTATGGTCTTTTCCCGCTCAACCCTTACGCTCGTATTTTTGCCATTTTTCCGCTAAGCATTTTGCTCGCACTTATGCTCGTCCCCAACCTCACCCACTTTATTTACGGCTATCGTTATTCACCTGCTGTCGCCAACGAGTTCTCTTCCGACCTTCAGCTCGTACAAACCAAGCTCGCCGAAAATACCTATCTATACCTCCCCAAAGACACCCTCGACTATCATTTCTACAACGTCTACGAAGACCGTCATCACCTAATCTCCATCATTTCCGATTTTAATTCCATGAATCCAGGTATTAAATACGACATCGCTACTCTCGGCTACCAAACCGACCTCAACCTCCCCGAAAACTACCATCTTTCTCGCATCATCACCTCCCCAAAGTCCGACAATTCTGATAGAATATACATATATAAATACATTTCAAGTAGCAACTAATCAGGAGAAGTTAGTATGAGTCAAACCATGGACCAAATGAAAATGTTAAATCAGCTTCGCAAAGCTCAAAAAGACCTCAAAAACGAAATTGTCGAAGTAGAGGCTGGCGATGGCGCCGTTGTCGTCCAAATTAACGGTGAGCTTAAAGTCAAAAAAGTTACCATCAACCCAGAAAAAGTCGACCTAAACCACATCCACGACCTCGAACGCTGGATTGAAAGTTGCTTCCGCGACGGATACGCCAAAGCTCAAGAAATCGCCACCGAAAAAATGAAACCCCTCATGGGTAAGCTTGGCGACCTCGGAAACCTCGGTTTCTAATGTTGCCAAAAGCCCTCACCGAGTTGGTAGAAGCTTTAGGGCGACTCCCTGGCGTTGGCAGTCGCACAGCCGAACGCTATGCTTACTTTTTGTTTCGCTCTAGCCCCAAAGTCGCCGAAACCATCGCTGCCGCTCTTACTAATCTTCATTCGGGCGTCAAATCTTGCCCCAAAACCTATGCCCTTATCGACAGCACCCAAGAAGTTTCCGAATTATATTCCGACCCCTCTCGCGACAAAACCTGCATTTTAGTCGTAGAGGAACCTCTAGA
Source organism: Candidatus Saccharimonadota bacterium (assembly GCA_017404245.1). Taxonomy (GTDB): domain Bacteria; phylum Patescibacteriota; class Saccharimonadia; order Saccharimonadales; family Saccharimonadaceae; genus Nanosyncoccus. The sequence goes on from JAFRCT010000006.1 coordinate 8,692, forward strand.
CATTTACTCCATCGAAGCCACCAAGCAATACCATGGTACCTACCACGTCCTCGGTGGCGCCATTTCGCCCATCGACGGCATCACTCCCGACCAACTCCACATTGCCCCCCTCATCAAACGCGTCAAAGCCGACTCTGCCAAAGAAGTCATCATTGCTACCAACCCCTCAATCGAGGGCGAGTCCACCGCACTTCTACTCCAAAAACTTCTCACCGAAAACTACCCCACCCTCAAAATCACGCGCCTTGCTCGTGGTCTGCCCCTTGGCGTCGACCTCGCCTATGCCGACCAAATCACCTTATCCGCAGCCCTCACCAATCGTACCAAGCTCTAAACCTAAAGTAGCAGTTCTTGCTTTTCGCCAGCAGGAAGCTCCTCAATATCTTTCATCTCTCGCTCAATCCTGCGACTCTGCTTTTTGGCATCTTCTATTTTATGCGCACTCTCCGTTAGCTTCTTTTCTACCCCTTCCAGCAAATCACCAAACTTCGAGAATTGTGCCTTCACTCCACCCAAAATCTTCCACACCTCAGCGCTTCGTTTTTCTATCGCCACACTCCTGTATCCCATCAAAAGCCCGTTTAGCATCACTGGCAATGTCGCTGGGCTACTCAAACTAATCTTATATTTTTGGCGAAGCTCCTCGTCCATCCCTGGTATCCTCAAAATTTCCGCATACAAACTTTCCGTTGGCACAAACATCATGGCAAAATCCGTAGTTTTAGGCACCTCAATATATTTAGTGCTAATTTTTTTCGCTTGGTCTAACACATCTTTTCTTAACACCTTGCGATATTTTTCAATCAAATCTTTATCACCTTTGTCATAAGCATCAATCAACCTCTGATAGTTCTCCACAGGAAACTTTGAGTCAATCGGAAGCAACACTTCAGTTTCTTTTCCAGGCATTTTCACTGCAAACTCCACCCTATCCTGCGTGCCACGCTTAATTAGCGTGTTCGTCAAATACTGCGTAGGCGTCAAAATATCCTCAATAATCGCCCCCAGTTGTACCTCACCATAAATCCCTCGTGTTTTTACTCCCTCCATCACCTTTTTTAAGTCACCCACACCATTGGCCAAATTTTTCATTTCGCCCAGCCCTTGGTATACTTGGCTTAGCTGCCCCGAAATCGCCTTAAAGCTTTCGTTAAAGCGTTTCTCTACACTAGCCTGCAATTTTTCATCTACCGTTTCGCGCATTTGCTCTAGCTTCTTTTCGTTGCTCGTTTGCAATTCCTTCACCCGCAAATCCACTGTCTTAGAAATGCCCGAAAGGTTTTCACTAATTTCTTTGCGGTTTTCCCTAAACTCTTTAGAAATACCCGATAGATTTTCTGCAATCTCGCGTCTATTCTCTCTAAACTCAGTAGAGATTTTTGGCGTCAACTCATCCACTTTTCTTGCCAACGATTCCACCTTTGCATCCGTCCGCACCAACTTCTCCAAAAGCTTTTCGTCGTCTTTTGTCGGCTCGCCTCTGTTCTTCGTGCTAACCAAAAACCAAAACACCCCACCAATTAGCAACAAGTTAACCCCCATAAGTATCACCATTAATATTTCCATTCCCGCTCCTTTCTTCTTCGTATTCTGTCCTATTATATCACATGCATTTTGCTATATGATATAATACTCTCATGTACCAATCTTTTTCTCAGTTTCTTGCTGGCAAACAATCGCTTTGCATCATCCAAGCCGAAAACCCCGATGGCGATTCTCTCGGTTCGGCCATTTCTTTAGATTATCTCCTTTCCGAAAACTTTAAAGCCCTAGGCCTTTCGGACGCTCCACAAATCTCCCTCTATTGCCCCGTCGACATTCCTAAATACCTTCGCTACTTTTCCGATTGGTCGCGCGTCGAAAACGAGTTCAATTTCCGCGCCGACGGCTATATCATCGTCGACACTGCCGCCGAAGTGCTCCTCTCCAAACTTCTCGAAGACCCAGCCATCAAAAACCGCCTCGCCAAATCCCCCGTCCTTGTCCTCGACCACCACGAAACCCCAGACGATTTATCCTTCCCCCACCAAAGCATTATCCAACCCTTGCCCGCCTGTTGCGACCTCATCTACCAAATTGCCACCAAGCTAAACCTCTCTCTCTCCGCCAACACTGCTCAAAATCTCATTTACGGCATCTTGTCAGACACCTTAGGTCTAACTTCGGCCTCTGCCACCCCCGACACTTTTCGTCACATTGCTAGCCTCCTAGAAGCAGGCAATCTCAATATCGCCACCCTCGAAGAAGCCCGCCGCGAATTCATGAAAAAATCCCCTCGCATTCTTGATTACAAAGCCAGCCTCATCAAGCGCATTGACTATTCTCTAGACGGCAAGCTCGCCACCGTCCACATTCCTTGGGAAGACATCCACAACTACTCCGACGAATACAATCCAAACGTCCTTATTCTCGAAGAGCTTCGCCTTGTCGAGGGTGTAGAAGTTGCCGTCGCCATCAAAACCTACCCCGACGGCAAGCTCACAGGCAAAATCCGAACCAGTCTCCCCATTGCCGACCAAATCGCTGGCTACTACGGAGGCGGTGGCCACCCCTACGCCGCAGGTTTTCGCACTTACGACCTTTCCTACGACGAGTGCCTTCGCGACCTAGTTTCTCTCGTCCCCAACCTGTCAAATGCCACCGCTAATTCCTCTAATTTTTCGGAAGTTTCACCCGCGCTCAAAACAACAAATTAACAGAGGTAACTCATGCTCAAACTCTACAACACCAGCACTCGCAAAATCGAAGTTTTTAAGCCTCTTTCTGCTCCAAAAGTTACCATCTACACCTGTGGCCCCACCGTCTATTCTTCGCCACACCTTGGCAACTTCGCCGCCTATATATACTGGGACTTGCTCCTCCGTGTCCTCAAAGCCAACGGCTACGCTCCAAAGCGCATCCTCAATCTCACCGACGTCGGGCACCTCACCTCAGACGGCGACACTGGCGAAGACAAGCTCGAAAAAGGCGCCAAAAGGGAAGGGAAAACCGTTTGGCAAATTGCCGACACCTACATTGCCGAGTTCAAACAAGGCTACAAGGAGCTAAAACTTCTAGAACCGTCCGCTTGGGCACGCGCCACCGATTATATCGCCGAATCCCAAGCCCTTGTCGACGCTCTTACAAAGCGCGGCTTCACCTACGAAACTGCAGATGGCATCTATTTCGACACCGCCAAGTTCCCAGCCTACGCCAACTTCGCCCGCCTCGACCTTCAAAATCTCAAAGCTGGCGCCAGAGTTGACTACTCCAAAGAAAAACACCATGTTTCCGATTTTGCTGTCTGGAAATTTATCAAACCTGGCGAAAATCATGCCATGCATTGGGACTATCTCGGTCGCTCTGGCTACCCAGGTTGGCACCTAGAATGTTCTTCTATCATCCACACACTTCTTGGCGAACCCATCGACATCCACACTGGTGGCGTCGATCACATCCCAGTCCACCATACCAACGAAATCGCCCAAACCTTTGGCGCTTTCGGCTCAAATCTCGCCAACTTTTGGCTTCACTGCAACTTTATCCGCATAGATGGCGAAAAAATCAGTAAATCTCTTGGCAACATCATCACTTTGTCAGACATCAAAAATCGCAGTTTCTCACCTGCCGATTTCAAACTCTGGCTCTACCAAGGCCACTACCGCAGCGAGCGCAACTTTACATGGGACGACCTCGCCGCCGCCAAAGCCCGTCGTCTTAAATGGCAAAACGCCATAGCCATGTGCTACCAAACTCCCCAAAAACCAGCCAAAGAAAACTTCAAGCAAACCCTCCTAACATGCCTAAACGAAGATTTGTCTTCTGCTAGCGCTTTTGCCCTTATCGACGAACATCTCAACTCCCTCTCGCTAGACGACTGGCAATACGTCGAAAACATTTTTGCCCTCTCTTTATTCCCCACCGACATTACGCCCCAAGTCTTACCTCTCATAAACGCCAGAAACGCCGCCCGCCAAACCAAAGATTACCAAACCGCCGACCACATCCGCGACAAATTAGCCGCCCAAAACCTTACCCTACTCGACACCTCAGAGGGCACTTTCTGGCAACTTAAAGATTAAGCTCTTCCGCCTTTTGCATAATATCTCTCAAGGAACGCTTTTTTGTACTCCAAAAACTCCTGCGTCCCCAAAGTCTTACGAATTTGGTCCACCACGCTCACCACAAAATGTTCGTTATGTATAGACCCAAGCACTTTTGCCGTAATTTCGTCAACCTTAAACAAATGATGCAAATATGCTCGACTATAATTCTTGCAAGTTTCACAATCGCAATCCTCCATAACTGGCGCCAAATCGTTAGTATATCTTGCATTCCTAATGTTTATCCGCCCATCCAGTGTATACAAAGCGCCATTCCTCGCCATCCTAGTTGGCCCCACGCAATCAAACGTATCACAACCAAACTCCGCCCCCACAAACAAGTCTACTGGCTCTTGTCCCATACCCAAAAGATGCCTTGGCTTGTTTTCTGGCAAGACTGCACACACTGTTTTAAGCATCTCGCCCATTCCGTCAGCCGTAAATACGCCGCCAATTCCAAAACCATCAACCTCCTGCTTCGCGCAAAACTCCGCACTCTCTCGTCTCAAGTCCAAAAATGTACCACCCTGCACCACAGCATACAAATATTGCTCATTTTTTTCTGCTTCGGCATATTCTTGTCTCAGTCTGGCATTCTCCGCTACACATCTCTCGAGCCACCTATGCGTACGCTCCATTGCTCGTTTCATGTCTACATATTTTTCGCTTTTTGCCAACTGGTCAAATGCCATATGAATATCTGCGCCAATCTTCCACTGTGTCTGCATCGAAAGTTCTGGTGTCATCACAAACTTCCTGCCATCAATATGGCTCCTAAATTCAGCACCATCTTCATTAATTTTCACCCCAGGCAAGCTAAAAATCTGAAAACCGCCACTGTCCGTAAAAGTCGGCTTTCTCCAACTCATAAACTCTGCCAACCCCCCGCATTTATCAATCAAATCGGCCCCTGGCGCCAAAAACAAATGGTATGTATTAGCAAGCACCGCTTGGCTTCCAAGCTTATGCATCTGTTCAAACGTCAAGGCCTTTACCGTAGCTCGTGTGGCCGCCCCCACAAACGCTGGCGTCTTAATTTCTCCATGTGGAGTAATAATTTTTCCCACCCTTGCCCGGCCTTCTCTATGTTCAATTTCAAACCTTAGCATATCAACATCGAATCCCCATAGCTCAAAAAATTATATTTTTCTTTCACGCAATGTTTATAGGCCGCACTCAACTTATCCCACCCTGCAAAGGCACTCGCCAGCATCAACACCGTAGATTTCGGCGCATGAAAGTTCGTCAAAAGCATATCCACTAGCTCAAACTTAAACCCAGGATAGATAAAAATATCATCTTCGCCCTTAGTCTTTCCAGTTTTTGCGTAATACTCAAGCGTCCTCGCCACCGTCGTCCCCACCGCCAACACTCTACGCCCCCCAGCTTTAGCTTCTTTAATTGCCTCAATTGTTTCTTCTGGCAAGCAAAACCACTCCGAGTGCATTTTATGCATCTCCACCTCATCCGTACGAATCGGCAAAAACGTCCCCAGCCCCACATGAAGCGTCAAATAGCAAATCTTCACGCCTTTTTCTTTAAGCTTAGCTAAAAGTTCGTCTGTCATATTTAAGCTAGCCGTCGGCGCCGCCGCACTACCCATATTTTTTGCCCACACTGTTTGGTACCTCTCCTTGTCCGCCTCACTGGCATCTCGGTGTAAATATGGTGGCAAAGGCACACTGCCATAAGCCTCTGCTAACCTTATAAGCTCTAACGTTTCACCATCTTTATTTCTAGCTTTCACCTCCGCAATTCCGTTACCTAATATCTTCTCAATCACAATCGTACAATCAGTTTTCTCTAAACCCTTCAGTTCCAAAGTTCGCTTGGCCGAGGAATTAGCTTTTCCAGAAAAATCCGCCTTCAGTGCCAACAACTCATCCCCCTCATGCAATTTTCCGCGATACATCACTCGTTGCGGTTCGTCACCATGTTTTTCTAACACTACCAACTCCCTTGGCCTTCCGTCTTTTAGCTCTGCAAAAATTCGGCTTTGCATCACCTTCGTGTCATTCAAAATCACCACATCACCCAAGCTCAAAAAATTATCCAGTTCTTGATACCAAGAATCTACAATTTCTCCGCTCGCTCGTTTCAGCACACAAAGCCTAGTCGTACCCCTCACCTTGGGCGGAAACTTAGCCACCCGTTCTTCTGGTAGCTCATAGTCAAAATCCGATACTAACATTCCCAATATTTTAACATTTTTCGCCCAAAATAGAAAACATATGCTATTATATATAATATATAAGGAGTTCATATGGCCCGTCAAATCGTCGAAGTAGAAACAAAAACCTTTATCCGCTTTTGGCTTGTTATTTTTGGTTTTGGCTTGGCAATCTTCTTTATCGTTCGTGCCGCCGAAGCACTCGCCGTCATTGGCATCGCCGCCCTGCTCGCCATTGCCATTCGTCCCCTCGCTCAAAAGGTCGACCGCCTTGTTGGCAAAAAGCCCCAAAACAACCTCGCTTCCATTTTGGCCTACCTAATTGTCATTCTGGCTCTTGCTGCCATCGTCGCCGTCATCGCCCCTGCTGTCATCTCCGAAACCGCCAAGTTCATCTCCTCTCTCCCCACCATGATATCTGGCGCTAATCTCTCTGGCATCAACTCCATCGGCTCTGCCCTCGGCATCTCCAACCTCACTGCCGATTTTGTCGCCGCCGTCGAAGATTTTTCCAAAAACTTCCTCTCTTCTTTTGGTACTTCTTTTGTTGCCAGCCTTGGCACCGTTGGCAGCATTATTGGCAAGGTCGGCCTCACCCTCATTCTCACTCTCTTCTTCTTGCTCGACGGCCCCGTTCTCATAAACAGCCTATGGGACAAATTAGGCGCCAAAAAATCCGTCAAAGACATCAAAGAAGAAAAAGATTCCGAAGTCAAAGCTCTCACCGAGGCGCGCATCATCGTCACCAAAATGACGCGCGTCGTTTCTTCTTTTGTCAGCAACCAAGTCTCCATTGCTCTCATGGATGGTCTTGCTACTGCCCTCAGTGTCTTTGTTCTCAGCCTCATCTTCGGCACCGACACCAAACTCGCCATCCCCTTGGGCCTTATAACTGGCACTTTTTACCTCATTCCTATGTTCGGGCAAGTCATCGGCGCCGTCCTCGTTACGCTCATCTTGCTCTTCAGCCACCCCCTCATGGCTGTCATTTGGCTCGTCTTCTATGTGGTTTACGGCTTTATCGAAGTCAACGTCTTCGCCCCCAAAATCCAAGGCAACTCCCTCAATCTTCGCCCAGTCATCATCCTCATCGCCATCACCATCGGCACTTACACATTCGGCCTTTTTGGTGCCATTATCGCCATCCCCATTGCAGGTTGTATCAAAGTCGTCATCGACGAATACCCCCACATCCGCAATTTGCGTAGCAAATAAAATCTTACTAAGCTTTTATAATATTTGTCATTTTTACGGCCACCGAGTTCCCATCCATGGGTTTTCCCATTTGCTCGAAAGCTCGCTCCGTCAAATTGGCATCCTCAGTTGGTTCTGTTTCTGCCATAAACCTGCAAGCACCAAACTCATTCATTGCATAAACTTCAATCTTAGGGTTCTGCAAAATCTGTGCAAACATCTTTTTAGTTTTACTTGTCCCAAAATAAATCTCACCATCAATTTCTGCCACCTTATCTAAGGGTCTCACATGCGGCTGCTCGTCCTCGCTGGTCGCCAAGTACCACACCCCACTAAGTGCCTCAACGATTTCTCTATTTTCCATATTCCTCCTATTTTAAGGTTGATTTTAAGGTTTCTACATATAATATATATTATAAACAAGGAATCAAGAAATGCGAATACTCTATGTAGAAGACGAAAAAATCCTAGCCGATGCCGTAATCCACTTGCTCAAAAAAGCCGATATCAACGTCGACTGGGCCGAAGACGGCGAAGAAGGGCTTCGCCTTGCCAAAAAACCTACCTACGATTGTATCGTTCTCGACATCATGCTCCCCAAAATGTCTGGCCTCGAAATCCTCGAAATCATCCGCAAACAGGGCATCAAAACTCCCGTTATTATGCTCTCCGCCCTTTCCGAAGTCGAAGATAAAGTCAAAGGCCTAGAAATTGGTGCCGACGATTACCTTGCCAAACCTTTCAAAACCAAAGAACTCATAGCCCGCATCAACGCCCTCGCCCGTCGGCCAGCTCTTCGCGACACGCGCACCATTTCTTTCGCCGACCTCACCCTCAATGTCGACGAACGCACCCTCAATTCCGAGCCACTCACCGAAAAAGAATCCGAAATCCTCGAAATGCTCATCCGCGCCAAAGAAAAAGTTGTTCAAAAAGACTATATTCTTGCACATGTCTGGGGCGCCGAAATGGTAGCCGAAGACAATTATGTCGAAGTTTATATGTCCTATCTTCGCAAAAAACTTGCCAAAGTCGGCTCCACAGCCTCCATCAAAACCGTTCGTGGTCTTGGCTATAAACTCATAGTATAATACTCTTATGTTCAAAAAGCTTCGCACTCATTTCATACTCATCAACCTTCTTTCCACCTCTCTTATTCTCATCACCGCCTTTTCTATTATCTACTTCGTTGCGAGAAACTCCAGTTTAGAGCATCGCCCCATTTCTGGGCAACCACCAGAGTTCGAAACATTTCTTGAGAATGCCGACACAGACGAACAATCGCAACTCGCCCCTATATTCAATAATTACCTAGAAGAACGCATCCTTGCCGACCGAAAAGCCTCGCTCAACCAACTTCTCTTCACCCTCATTATCACTGGCATTTCCTTTGAAATTGTTATCGTTATCTTCTCTTACCTCTTCGCCGAGCAATCCATACGCCCAGTTCGCGAAGCCTACGAATCGCAAAAGATTTTCATCGCCAACGCTTCTCACGAAATCAAAACTCCCGTCGCCGCCATCAAAGCCAACCTCGAGGCGGCCGATTTGTCCAGCCAAAATCATTGGATAAAAAACGTCGAGCTAGAAGCCGACAAAATTGAAAGGCTCAACCTCTCTCTGCTCAAACTCGCTCAAACCGATGCCATCACCACCAAACCACCCGTCAAAGACGTCAAGCTAAAAACCGCCACCACCAAAATTATCGACTCTTTCGCCTCTCGTCTTCGCAAACGCAAACTAAAAACCAACTTTCAACTCTCTAGCGATTTCACCACCAAACTCTGCCTCGATGATTATCAAGAGCTTTTAGGTATTCTCATCGACAACGCCATCAAATACAGTAAATCATCCATCGCCATCACCCTCACTCCTAAATCCTTCACCATCAAAAACGATGGCGCCACCATCCCCGCCGACAAACTTCCGCATGTGTTCGACCGCTTCTATCAAGTCGACAAAACCTCCAAAGGCTCTGGCCTTGGCCTTGCTATCGCTGCCTCGCTAGCTTCCCGCAATCACTGGCACCTAACCGCCAACTCCACTAAAAACTTCACCGAATTTACACTAAGCTTCTAATTGGCGCCATATTCTCACAAGATTTCAAGACTATTTTACACACAAAAATTGTCCTATAATTTAATTGTCTAGTCATACTTCGGTCACCGATTAGACAAAATTCACAGGTTGCGGGTATCGTCATTTATATCCGTAACTACGAGCCTTAAAAGTTTGGGCTCACATAAATGACTCTACGATTAACATTCAAGGAGTTGCTTATGTACAATCACAAAAAACTTAACAAATCAGAGCGCGTCGAAGTCATGGCCCTTTTCGGCTATGAAATGACGCCTTGCCAGCCACTTTCCTTCAAAAAACGTGGCGAATCCGAAATTGAGGTTACGGAACTTCTCCGCACCCACATCAGATTCATTGGCACGGCCGCCCATCACATTTTCGAATGTATGGCTGGCCAAAAGCGAGTCGAGCTAGAGTTTAACTCTACCGACCTCTCTTGGCATCTTACAGTTGCCTAGCTCTGATACTCCTCTCCATTACGGAGAGGAGTTTTTTAAATATCCCTCGTTGCTAATTGTGCCAAGCTATCCTAAGCAGATTGCCCAGCCTATTCGGCATACTCTGCCAAGGTCAAATCTAACGCAAGCTCGCTACCATTCCTAAGCACCGTCAACCTAATCGTATCACCAACCTTACATTCGCCAAGCAACGTCCCAAGCGACCTATTAGCTCCCAATTTAATTCCATTCACTGCTACAATAATGTCCTCAGCTTTTAGACCAGCCTTATCTGCAGGTGAACCAGCCATTGCCTGTCGCACCAATGCGCCAGCCGTTACAGGCAAATCTTCCTCAATTGCCAAGGCCACGTCGATATTTGTATAACTAATCCCAGCATACGCTCTCTTGGCCGTACCCGTCTCTAACAGGGAATCAAGCATACCTTTCACTGCCGATATAGGAATTGCAAAACCAATCCCATTCCCGTCCGACACCGCCGTATTTATGCCAATCACCTCACCCGCCGCATTCACAAGCGGCCCACCAGAATTACCCGAATTAATAGCCGCATCAGTCTGAATCATATCCGTCAAGGATTCCACGTTTTGATAAGTTCCATCAGACGCCGTTATTGACCTACCCGCTCCCGATACAATTCCAGATGTAACCGAGTTCTGATATTGCCCCAAAGCATTGCCAATCGCAATCACTTGTTGCCCAATCGCAATTGTCTTGGAGTCGCCCAAAGTTGCTACAACCAGATTTTCCGCCCCATTTATTTTCAAATACGCCACATCATTTAGTGGGTCCACCGCTTTTAGCTCCACATCTTTATAGGCAGTCCCGTCGTCTGTTATAATATATACTTTAGTTGCCCCTTCAATTACGTGCTTGTTCGTAAGCACGTAGCCATCTTCTGACACAATAATTCCTGTACCAGCCGCCGCACCCGTATCCTCGGTCTCACCATACCAAAAACTATAACTCTTGGTTTTTGTCTCCGTAATAATTGACACTACCGAATCCGACACCTTACCCGCCACCTCGGCTATGCTTCCTTCCACAAAGTTCGCCGAATTGCCATCTGGCTCAAACGAATAATAGCTAGCTCCGTTATACGTCACACTAGCTGCTAGTCCCAAAATCGCAACACTATTACCAATCGTCAAAAGCAAAGTAATCACCGCAATTATAATCGCCGCTACCCCCAGCCCCCGCCCAGAGTGTTTAGTTCTACCCTCGGCTGAGCTTTTTCCATCTGCTTTTACTATTTCTGCATCTTTAATAATACTTTCTTGTTCTTTCATTTTTTCTCCTTTTTACTTATACGTTAAATAACGGCTCGGAAAATACAATTAGTATCACGCCAATAATCACCAAACTAAACGCCAGTGGCATAGCAACATCTTTCATCCGTAGCTCGCCATCCCTAGCTTCCACCGCTCTGTACATACGTTCGCAGGCAAACCCCACCAACGACATAATAATCGCCAATTGCGGCACCATCATTCCTGTTTCTGGCAAAACATACACAATATTCCAAGCCTGCATAATCAGCGCAACCTCTGCAAACATCAACCCAAACGTCATTGCAGGATATCCATTCGATTTTTGGTAATTATTTTGCGCCAGCACATGTCTAGCTGCTCCATAGCCAACTACAAACTCTATCAGCACCAATATTGCCGAATTAAGAGCCGCAGACAAAATGCTAGCCACTGCAGTTCCCATAAAAATAGCCACTTCCGCCTGCACCAAGTTCCAAGCTTCTGTCGTCTTGGGCTTAACTACCGTTAGCCAAAGCGAGTAAAGCGCCATCAATATGTAATGCGCAGGTATAACTTCCACGCCCAAAAAGTACGCCATTAGCACAAAAGAAAAACCCACAATCAAATCCACCAAGTTAGATTTTATATTAAGAAAATAGTATCTTGGCCGCACCGCAAAAATTCGCCATTTAGACAAAAGCACCAAAATAAACCCAACTATCCACGAACCGCTCACAATTGTCACCGCAATTGACCCTACTCCAAGCAAAATATTCAATATCACGTGCAAAAAAGTCGAAACCGCATTGCGTGATTTTCTAATAAAAATAAAATCGGAAGCCATATATATTATTATACCAAAAAACCTAAACCCAAACTTAAAATCCCGCAAAAAGCATATGCAAAATCTTTCTTTTTCTCAACTTATGTGTGCTATAATTACCACATGGAGAAAACTTTCAAACAAGCAACTTTCCTGCAAAGGCACCCCTTATTCAAAGATTTTTTATCTTTAATTGGCTTCGTAGGCGCCGTCGCCCTTGGCACCTTTTTGCTTAACACTTTTATCTTCAAGTCATACAACGTCATTGGCGGAAGCATGGAAAATACCCTTCTAGGCGACGATCGCGTCATCGTCAACCGCCTCACTGTTAGCTGGTCGCATTTTCTCGGCCAAGAATACATCCCCCAGCGTGGTCAAATCATCGTTTTTGCCAATGGCAGCTCATCTGGCGAGCTTACTTGCTCCGCTCCGTCTGGCATCAAAGACCAATACATCATCAAACGCGTCATTGCTTTTCCTGGCGAACGCGTCCAAGTAAAAGATGGCATTCTCACCGTCTTTAACGACGAACATCCAGACGGTTTCGTTTACGACACCCTCTGGCGCAAAAGCGACACCGACGGCCCCAAACTCCACACCAGCGGCGAAGTCGACCTCATCGTCCCCGAAGGCGAATTATTCGTCAGCGGCGACAACCGCGAAGGCAGCCATAGTTCCGATTCTCGCAATGGCCTTGGCACCATACCATACTGTCGCGTTGTCGGCCCCATCATCATACGTTTGTTCCCATTTAATCGTTTTCGCTTTTTTAACTAATAACATCTAAACAAGGAAATAACATGAAAGACCAACTAGAAAATCTCGCCGAAAACATCGCAAATAACGCCACAAACGATTTGCCAAACGAAAAGCCAGAAGAAACCCCCACCAACGACGTCGCCGAAAGCGAGCCATCGGACACCGAATCGCCAACCGAGCAGTCAGAAAAAAATCCAACGCCTAATGACGAGGCTTCTAGCGAAACACCAAAATCCCAAGAAGAAAGCGAAGACCACCCAGAAGCTTCGAACGATTCTCCCGCAGATACTTCAGAAGAGCCAGAGCCCATCATCGAGACAGAAGAATCATCCAAAGAGTCGCAGCCCACTTTTGCCGACTCCGAATCCGTCGTTCAGCCACAGCTCACTCCCATCAAAAAGCCCTCAAACCACACTGGCCTAATCATCTTTTTGCTCCTGCTCATTCTATTGTGCGGTTTTATCATTTATTTCATCCTCACTCAGCCCGAGCAAATGGCTCAAATCGAACAAACCATCAAAAACACTCTTAACTTTAATTAACTCATGGCTACCAACTCTCCCACCATCCAAATCTACACCACTCCAACTTGCGTTTACTGCCATGCCTTAATGGACTGGCTCGACGAAAAGGGAATCAAATACACCGAGTTCAACGCTCTCGACCCCTCTACTACAAATGACCGCGAAATTTCTTCCGTCCCGTTCACCGTCATTTCCTCAGGTTCTCAAATAGTCGCCGAGATTCAAGGGTTCGACCGTCATGCTTTCAAAAAAGCTCTCAAGCCCTTTGGCCTACTTTAGTCTAAACCCCACCACAAATCCACTAATTTTGTATAGCAAAAACCCAAAATCTTCGGCATATTTTATAAGCCTCTCGTGTTGACATGGGTCTGCTTCCAAAATCAAATATTTTGTTTTTTCTTTTGCCTGTCTAATTAGCTTAAATATCAACTCAAGCCCCCCGTCTCCAGCATATAGCGCAATTTCTGGCTCATACTTTAATCCATCAGATTCTGGCGCGCCTAGCCATTCCCAATTTTTATCAACATAAGGCAAATTCGCCACCACCAAATCATACTCTCCGCAATTATCCATCAAATCACTCTCAAATACCCTCACTTCCGCCCCCAAATTCTTCGCATTTTTCTTAGCCACTGCCAGCGCCTTCCTCGATATATCACAAAGCTCCACTTCCGCCTCTGGATTCTCCAGTTTAAGCGTAATGCCAATCACGCCACTCCCCGTTCCCACATCCAAAATCCGTGCATTCCGCCTCAAACCTGCCTTTGTTGGCCTAACTCCACTCAAATAGCACACACCCATCAACCCCAAAGCCATTTCCACCGCCGCTTCTGTTTCTGGTCGCGGTATCAACACGTCCTGCGTAACTTCAAATTTTCTTCCAAAAAACTCTTGTTCGCCAAGTTTATACGCCCTCGGCAAGTCCACGCTCATATTTCTTAAGCTCCATCACAATATCATCTATATCTCCGTCCATCGCCGCTGCAATATTCGAGCGCGAATAATGGATTCTGTGGTCGGTTATTCTATCTTGCGGAAAATTATAAGTGCGGATTTTTTCACTTCTATCACCAGTGCCAATCAACGATTTCCTCGCCTCGCTAGCATTCTTTAGTTCCTCTTCTCGCTGTCGCTCTACCAACCTCGAACGAAGCACGGCCATTGCCTTTTCCTTATTTTGGCGTTGCGAACGTTCATCTTGCATAGCCACTACAATCCCACTTGGCATGTGCGTAATTCTTACGGCAGAATTAGTTGTATTCACCGACTGTCCACCGTGACCACCCGAATGATAAATGTCAATTCTCAAATCTTCTTCTCTTATCTCTATATCTTTTTCTTCAGCCTCAGGCAAAACTGCCACCGTTGCCGTCGAAGTGTGAATTCGTCCTTGACTCTCCGTCACTGGCACTCTCTGTACTCGATGTACTCCACCCTCAAACTTCATCTTGCCATATGCATCGTCGCCTTTCACCTTAAATACCACCTCTTTCACGCCGCCAGCTTCATTTGTGTTCTCCGACATTAGCTCAATTTTCAGCCCTACTCTCTCAGCATAACGCACATACATTCTATAAAGCTCACCCGCAAAAAGGCTCGCCTCGTCCCCACCTGCCCCCGCCCGAATCTCCACAATAGCAGACTTATCATCTAGTGGGTCTCTAGGGATTAACTTTTCTTCCAATACAGCCTCAGCCTCTTCGATTTCGCGCGCATACAGCGTTACGTCCTCCATCGCCAGCGCCACCATCTCTGGGTCCGACTCAGTGTCTGCCAACGTTTTCGCTTCGGCAAGTCGCCTACGCTTAACGTCTAAACTCTTTTTCAAATCAAGGATTTCCGTCAGTTCCGCCCCACGCTTCGACTTCATCGCAAACTCAGGGTCGGTATAAGCATCTGGCCTAGCCAAAAACCTCTCAATCTCTTGTTTCTCGTTTTCTAACTTCTGGAAATCTATATTCATGTATGTTATTATAGCATACATACGGATCCTTAGCTCAGCTGGCTAGAGCGTACGATTCACATTCGTAAGGTCGCTGGTTCAAGCCCAGCAGGATCCACCAAACTATATCTAACTCGGCATTTTAGCCGATTTTTTAGTAGTAAATGTCTGTTAAGTACCTTGCTAGTTCTAGGGTGTAATCTTGCACCGATTTTACATAAAAAAGGGACAAAAACTGCCGTTTCATCCCCTATAAAATCGTCTGTTAATACCCTAAACAATTTAGTCGCGCTAAAAAGCACCTGTGGACTAAATCTACGGTGCTTTCCTGAAAATATGCCAATTATTTGTGCATTATGTCATAGAAATCTGCTATTTGTCCATCAGAATAAACAATTAGCGCATCTCTTCCACCACCTAGTGAGTGTCCCTCGCTATTAACTGACATAGATGATACATTGGGATAAACCTGAGAAACTTTCTTAGGTAAGCTGAGCTTTTTCAAAACTTTATAATCTTCACCAGCGTCAGATAGATATTCTATCTCCCCAGCATCTGTTAGTATAAGCATATAGTCTTCAAGCCCGTTTCCAACATTAACACTATAAATATTAGACACTTTTCCGCTATGCGCAGAAATATCACAATCGTCAATTACCGTATAGCTATTTTCTTTTATTTGACAAGTGAGGTCGCCCTCGCGTGAGGTAAGAGACCAGCTTTTGTTCGTATTTCCATCAGAGTATAAACTACTGTTCGCAGTCAAGCTATAGACATCAGTATACCCATCTCCAACGGAACCATCAACATCCGAACTAATTACGACTGGGTTCAGCTTCGCAGGCGCTGAATCAGCAATCGTAACTGTCGTGCCATTTCCGTCGGTAGTTTCAATTTTTTCAGTTTCCAAAGTAGTAATTTTACCATTAGAATCTTTAACCTGAACTTTTAAATCAGAAACCTGTTTGTCTTTTTGTGAACTCTGAATCATGCCATAAACACCAAACCCAATACCACAAATCGCCACGACACAAGCAATTGCAGTAGCAATTTTTAGGCCATTTCCACTTTTTTGCTTATTTTCTACCATTGGCGCTACTGGTGCACCAGTATCTGCATTTTGTTCCATTATATTTCCTTTCTATATTACTTATGCTTCTATTGTAACATGATTTAACTTACCCGAATATTTTCCATATAGATTGTTAATACTTACCTAATTCGCCCCCACCAATAACCCATTTCGACCCTATTGACAAAACTGCAACAATGTGATAAAATAGAAAAATACTCCCTCTTGCGTATACATTTGGGATGCACATTAAGAAAGGAGGTATTCGTATGGATACCAAAAGTACCGAGAAAAGGCTCTACGACATCGTTGCTGGCCCCAGCAAAGCCATGCTGTTTGACGCATGCAAGTATGCATACGCCAAAACCGCCAAACTCCCCGTCGACTTCACCATCGCAATCCGCTACACATTGCCAACCAAGCACAACCCCCAAAGCACTTTCGTTCAGATGGCAATTACCGACATCAAGATTTGTGGCATCGAGCACGAAGATGGCTCTGGAGAAAGTTTCAACCTGCATGGCTATTGCAAAGCCGACACAAGCCCCTTTGCAAAAACAAGCCCAGCTTACAAAGCCTACAGGTTCAAAGCCTATTACAACTCAAAAAGCCGCAAGGGCAATATCAGCCTCATCGACATCGAGTACTAACCTTTTTCCACCGCCCAAGCCTACGCTTGGGCATTTTTTAACACTTTCTCTTATCCCCATAGATTACCTCCTTACATTAAATTTGTATTGATATGCTAGACATTTTTGTTGCCTCTGCAGAGTAATCAATAAATCTTCTGCATACCAAATTGACGACTCCAATTGAGCCAACAAAAACTCAGAGATTTAACTCTGAGTTTTCAATTTCAAATGGAGCCGTCTTCGGGACTTGAACCCGAGACCCCGTCCTTACCATGGACGTGCTCTACCACTGAGCTAAGACGGCATATAATAAAATCCAAACTGCCAAACGGCAGCAAACCTAGTTTACCACATCATCATACAAAATGAAAGCCAAATCTCTTTATTCCAACATAACAAAAATAAACTCTTTTCAAAACCACATTTTTGTGTTATAATAAAATTAGTCCGTCATTCGCGGTCCGCATTTTAATACAGAAAGTTGGTGATAATTTGACACGCGAAACGTTACTTCTGCTCAAACAGAAGGAGCTTAACGCCATTGCGCAAAAAGCCGATACGTTGTCCGAATACCAAAAGATTCGCCAAATGGTCAATCAAGCGTTCTTCGAAAAACAGCGTCTAGTTACTTCTCGCGAACGTCGCGAAAAAAGTCGAGAAATCGGCCTCTTGCAAAAGAAGCGCAAAGAGCTAGAAACACTGTTACCGCTCCAAGAGTCTGCCTGCGAGCAGCTATCTGCTGCCTTCAACGACGCATTGCTCGACTATTTAGGCACTACCAGCGCCAAAGTTCTCGAACGTGGCGACGGTACCCACCTAATCGATATCTACTATGGTGGCATTTCAGGCCTCGACGACATTTGTCATGGCCATGCCATTCTCGACCAATTCGGCCATATTCGCTACCTCAGACGCCCCGAGCAAACTCGAGGCTCCCCAGAAATTGACAATCTCAAGCGCACTAACCGCCATTCCAAAAAAGTCTTCGGCAAACCCATCATTATCACCCACTCCTAACCCACAACCCGCATCTTGCGGGTTTTTCTTGACCCTCAAAAAAACTCATGATAGTATAAAAGAATACCGTGTTAGCTCAGTTAGCAGAGCAGCCGCTATAACTAGCGACAGGTCGTCGGGGCAGAGCCGACACACGGAAAAATAACACGCCGTGTTAGCTCAGTTAGTAGAGCAGCCGCCTTGTAAGCGGCAGGTCGTCGGGGCAGAGCCGACACACGGCTCCATTTTATCTGTTTACAGTTACGAAGTTTTATGATAAAATAAAGGACAATTATGGCAAAAAAGAATAATACCAAGCGCAAACTCGTTGGCTTAGTTTCCGAAGAATCTGGCATTCGTCAGTATTACACCAAAAAGAATACGATGAACACCCCTGACAAGCTTTCTCTCAAAAAGTACGACCCAGTTCTTCGCAAACACGTCGTCTTCACAGAAACCAAAAAGAATCTCGGCCGTAACGAAGTCAAAGAAAAGAAACGCTAGCAAAAATACCCCCTCGGGGGTATTTTTTTACAAAGCTACAATTTTATTTCCGCTAACCCTTGCAAATTTGACAAAAGTGTGCTATAATTATCTCATACATTCTTAATTGGGAGATTGTATGACGCACAAGGTCATTTTTGATTATTTTCACCGCTATACAGGCGCATTTTACTCCGCCCTATTGTTAATTTTTCTTACCCTCTCAGGTGTCAATACATGGTTTAATTTCGACATCCCTGCCACTTCGCAAATTCGCGACGCAGGCCCCATTCTTCCAAATTATTCCATAGCCGAACCTCTCAATATATCCTCCTTGCTAGCTAATTCTAACGTACAGGACGTCCCTTCCACTTCCACAATCTCCTCCAACTATTCTGCGGTGCGCTATTTTACACAGCGCCGCTCTGCCT
This sequence comes from Candidatus Saccharimonadota bacterium, assembly GCA_017404245.1. GTDB lineage: Bacteria > Patescibacteriota > Saccharimonadia > Saccharimonadales > Saccharimonadaceae > Nanosyncoccus. Next base: position 27,587 of record JAFRCT010000006.1, read on the forward strand.
CAGTCGCTAGCTCTGGCTTAACTCGCTTCGCAAATATCAAGGCCGTCTCCAGCCCATCAGTCGATGCAGGCACTGGCATCAAAAGTTACGGTACTAAGTTCCTCTACGCTCACAGTTCTCTTGCCTTTGCTCCGCTTAAATCCCTTAACGAAGGAGCCAAATTTGAAGTCGAGCAAAATGGCCAAGTTTTCACCTATATAGTTTCTCGCCAGGTCGTCTTTAATCGTGCGTCCGATTTAGACTCCAATTCCGCCCGTCGCAAGGCCATTTATAACGCCAGCTACAACGGCAAAACCTACGACCTCGCACTTATGACCTGTGGCAATGGAACAAACGACGACCCAGCCTATCGCCTAGTTGTTTTCGCCACTCGCATATAACCTCCACACCCTTCCTTTAGCCTTTATACGCGGAGGATATTATAACTGGGGTAACAAAGATTATCCCACAGAAATGGGCGCTCCGCGGCATCGTAGGCTCTACGGCAACTATTGGTCATCTACTACCTATAGTACTACCAATTCGCGCAGCCTAAGCTTCGCCTCAACGCGCTTGAATCCTTCCAATGGGGGCCTCAAGGGCATCGGGTTCGCTGTCCGCTCGCGAACCATAACCGAAACTGCCTCAATAGTAAACTCACCCGAGGACTCAACTCCCAACTCGCTTCGCTCGAATAACGAACCTGCCTAGGGGTTCGAACCCTGATTCCTCTAACGAGGAATCTAAAAAACGACCCTTCGGGTCATTTTTTACATTCCTGGCTGGGGCAAATTCGTCAGGCATTAACAATTTACAAGGAAGATATTAAACAAAAGCTCAACAATTTCAAACTCGAATAGAGTATTTTTTATACTTTTAATTCATCTACGGCAAAGAGCATACAAACATCACCAGTACTAGCCTTAGTCCAATAATGTTTGTCATCAATATATCCATCGGCCTTTTTCTTTGCATCTTCTTTGTAAGAAAATACTTTAACTGCACGAAAAGATGCTTGACTATATGGAAATCCGTCATCAAATTCAAAGTCATACGGCATTTCAAACTCTTCATAACCACCTAGATAATCTGCGGCAAGAAGAACGTATTTTGCACCATCCTTATCGGAAAAGATGTAAATCATGGAGTCTGGGGTTATTTGCTTTGCGCCATCATAAAGAACTCCTTCAATGCCATAGGAATTGAGAATCTCAGCCAATTCTTCTTGTTCGATTTTATTCATCATATCTATTATGATACCATATAAACAATGAAAAGACCAGCCGAAAGCGACTGGTCTTAATAAAAGTGCGTTAGAATGAGTTAGATTTTGGTATGGTTGTCTTTCGACTCATCAATCAGGTATTGTCCTTGGTTTTTGTTCTGCCACTGGTCGCGATAATAGGTTACATGCCCATCTTTTGCAAGTGTTACATGTCCATGGCCAAGGCCATCACCGTAATTGCCGGAGTCGGTGAAGAAAATGTCCGTTCTTCCGTCTTTACGATGTCGAATCTTTGCCGGTCTGCCATCAAACATATCAGTGCCGACAGCAAGCGTTTTGCAAGTATTCGTACCAGCATCAGTAAAATTCTGATGTCCATGTTCGGCGAATGCATCACGATCATAGGTTTTGTTGCCAAATTGATCAAGTGCAGTATGACCATGACCTAAGCCATCACCTTTACCGATTCCACCGTGATAAACTTGGGTAGTGCCGTCGGCTTTTTTGATAATTTTGGCATCAGCGCGTTCAGACCAGCGGACGCCAGCTTTATCAAGGGTTCTGTCACGCTCGCGCTTATTTGCAGATTTTACTTCTTCAAGCTTTCTCTGAAACTCTTCTTTGAGATGAACATGCTCAGCCTGGAGAGAATCGAAATCGGCTTTAAGACGATCGCGTTCGGCTTTGAGGCGCTTAAATTCTGCTTGAGCAGATTCATGGTGTGATTTTGCTCGCTCGAACACGTCTTTTGCCCTATGAAAGGCAGAAGGATCGGTTTTTGGAGCACGCCACTCAGCATTTTGTTTTGCAGATTTTACTTCTTGACAAAGTCTGCTAACCTCTTCATTAATGCTGTTGCGACGATCTTTGTGTTCGTGTCCTTGCTGAGACCAATAAGGAGCTTCGGACTTGTCGCCACTCTCGTAGCAATCACTAGCTCTTTCAAAACAGTTAATCATTTCTTGGTGCTCGGAATCTGCTTCTGCGCGAAGACGCTCAATTTCGTAATTGTTTTGATTGCGGATTCTGTTGTATTCATCCCACACTTCGCGGTAGTTTTCGCTAGTCCTTTGCATTTCTTCCCATTCGCGGTTCATTTCTTCTTTTGCACCGACTCTTTCTTCCCAAGCAGTCTGCATGGCATCATGAGCTTCGTTACAACGATCTCTAGCGTCTGCGTAACGCTGGAATGCAGCCTGTTTGCGCTGGAAAGCGTCTTGCTCTCTGGACTTCAAAGAGTCCAACTCGTAGTTTCTGGACATACATAGCCACCAACCTTTCTAAATAGATATAAAAATACAAGCCATAGTATATGGCTCACCTAGATATATTATAACAGATTTACGTAATTTTAGCAATAAAAAACAATAGGTTTAGCCTATTGCGATTATGCTTGGCTGGACCAGCAGGATATAAGGATCCTCGCTTCGCTCGAATAACGAACCCGCCTAGGGGTTCGAACCCTGATTCCTCTAACGAGGAATCTAAAAAACGACCCTTCGGGTCATTTTTTACATTCCTGGCTGGGGATGAGGGATTCGAACCCCCGAATGGTGGGACCAGAACCCACTGCCTTACCACTTGGCGAATCCCCAACGCTTCTGGTGTCCATATTTTAACACAAAACGGCCCCAAAATACAAGCAACATGTGTCAGCCCAATATATTTTTCTTGCACCAACAAAAAAGCTTATGCTATAATAAACACATATGATTTTTTCTAAAAGGCATGCGCTGGATAGCATCGAGGACGTAGAGGAGTTTTATGCCGCCATCAATCGCGAAAACCTAACCCACGCCCTCTCCGAAACACGCCCATACACCTACTGGACCATCGAGCTTTACGACCAAAAAAACGGCATCCGTGGCGGCGGAGGCCTTGGCATTTTAGCTGCCGACACCAGACGCGTCGCCGAGCAAATGAATGTCCCACTCACACTTATCACCCCATTTTACCCCCGCGAGCCACACCAAAAGTTCAAAAACGGCCAAAGCTACGACGAGTCCGTCAAAGTTGACTGGCACGATTTCGGCTTCGAGTTCATCGACACCATCAACATCAAATGCAACGGTTCTCTCGCCGAGCTTTCAGTCATCGAAAAACGCTTCAACTCCACCCGTATCCTCGCCATCACCGAACCCAACTTCGGCCAACTTTATTCTGGCGACTCTTGCGGCGACCACCGCTTATACCAAGAAGTTTCTCTAGGCTTTGGCGGCTACCAAGCCCTCAAGCTAATCGGCTTAAAGCCTGCTATCATGCAACTCAACGAAGTTGCCACCTTCTTCGCTGCCCTTGCCCGCCTCGACGAGCTTGCCAGCAACGGCATGGATTTCTACGAAGCCGTAGTCTACACTAGAAAGCACACTCTCTACACCAATCACACCCTCGTCCAAGCCGCTGAAGCTTCCTTTTCCTACGACCAATTTATACGTTTCGTCTTCCCCAATCTAAAATCAAAGGCCACCAAAAAATGGCTAAGCAATCAATTTGTAGATGGCCGTATCAAACTTTCCGACGTCACCATAGAAATCGCCGAGCTTAAAAGTGGCGTGTCTAAGCTCCACGCCCGCGTTGCTAACTACCACGATTTATCAGGCGAAAAAGTCAAGTTTAAGGCCATCACTAACGGCATTGATATCCCTTATTGGGTCTTGCCCGACACCGTCGAATTTTACAAAAAGTCCGACATCCTCGACAAATTTTGTCTCCCCACGCCCAATTTCAGCACACAAATCGAGCGCCTAGAAGCTTCCCAAATTCGCGACATCAAAAGTCGTGGTCGTATCTTTATGAATCAAGTTCTCAAAAACCACCCAGACCATCAAGGCCGCGTCCTTGAGTTCTCAACAGACCACCTCATTTTCGATTTTAAACGTCGTTTCGTAGATTACAAACGCCCTTGGCTCCCCTTTAGCGACCCCAAACGTCTCCGTCTCATCCTAGAAAGCCATCAAGCCGATTACATCTTAAGCGGCCGCGTGCACGAAGGCGACGAGCGCATGATGAAAAAACTCAACGAAGTCCTTGCCACAATCTCCAAAGACTCCTACCTAAACGAACATGTCCATTATATCCCCGACTACGACGAAGAAATTGCTCGTGCTTTGTCTGTTGGTAGCAACGTTTCCGTCAACATTCCTATCGTTGGACTAGAAGCCTGTGGTACCAGTTGGGAAAAAGACATCGTCAATTTATGCCTTCTGGTATCTACTCACGATGGTGGCGTAGCCGACGGCCCCATTGACAGCTATCTCAACGTCAGTGGCACCAACGAAGCCGAAGAAGTCGAACAAACCTATTTAAGAATGGACGAAGCTGCCGCCGCTTGGGCCAACGATTTCGAGCTAGAATACTGGCAAAAGCGCCAGCTCCAAAACTTCCTGCCAGTCGCATCAGGCACCAGAATGCTCAAAGATTATCTAGATTATTTATTCTAAATATGCTACTATAGAATCATCATGGAAGGTAATAAGGTACAGCCAAGAGCGATATTAGTATTCGGAGCACCAGGTAGCGGCAAAACTACCTTTTCCGAACGCTTCGCTCAAAAATTCCATTCCGCGTTTTTCGATCTCGGGGAGTTGGAAAAAGAACACGATTTAGATCGAAAAATGACTCTATTTTTACTTGAGCAACTCGCTCACACAAAATCCACCCTCGTCATAGAAGGCATCCTCGACACCGAAAAAGAGCGCACCGAAGTTCGTAATGTTCTGCGTCGCGCTGGCTACAACCCTAGCCTCGTCTGGATTCAAACCGACGTCAACACCATTCGCCAACGTCTTCGCCTCAAAAATCGTTCTGCCGCCAAAGCCAAAAAAGAATACGAAACTCGCATCGAAAAAATGGAAGCCCCTAGCGAAATCGAGGCACCCATTGTCCTTTCTGGCAAACACACTTTTGAAACTCAGCTCCGTCACGTCCTTACCCAACTGGCTTAATTTTTCGGAAGTTTCACCCGCGCTCAAAAGAACGATTTCACAGAGGTAAAAGGCTAAATTATGGTCATTTTCGACGAAGAGTTCGGCGAGATTTTAGTCCGCAAAAATCCGCTTTCAAACAACGTACATTTTTCTATCGACACCAGCGGAAAACTTAGGATGTCGGTACCAAACCATTCTAGTGAGTTTCTTATTAAACGTTTCCTAAACCGCAACCGCGAAACCATCAAAAATAAACTCCCCCTAAGCGACCCCAAAACCCAGCGAGCCCGCGACATCAAAAAGAAGATTCTTCAAAAAAAAGCCAAAGAATACCTCCCCTACCGTCTCGAATATCTGGCTAAACTACACGGCTACCATTACACCAAGTGTCGGCTCACCCACGCCAACACTCGCTGGGGAAGTTGCTCTAGCAACAAAACCATTTCTCTAAACATCGGACTTATGAACGTTCCCGAACCCTTGCGCGATTATGTCATTTTGCACGAATTATCTCATCTCAACCACATGAATCACAGCCCCGCCTTTTGGGCCGAAGTCCAAAAACACGACCCAAACTACAAATCCCACCGCAAACGCCTTAAACTTTTCTCGCCAGGAGTCTAAAAAGTCCAAACCTTTACAGCCTGCCTACCACACCACCCCAAAGTAAGCCGTATAACACCTCGCTCGCACCATTATTGGCTGTTTCAAGAAATATTTATTTTTCCGCCAATTCGGAAAGCGTTTCTTCATCGTTTTGCGAATCATTCCATATCCTTTCCTTGCCTCCGAAAATCTTTTAAATGCCCTTGCGGCATCATCAAGCAAATTCCAAATATAGAAATATTCAATCTCATCTTTATACTTGTTAAACTTCTTTGCTTTCTCGAAACGTCGAGAAAGCAGCTCTAGAGCTGCAAAAATGTCAAACTCCCGTTCGCTCCATTTTTCTTGATGCAAAACCGACCCAGTTCTCTGACGATAGCAATATGTTATTTTTCGAGAAAGCACAATTTTGTCAGTATATAGCACAAAGCTAGAGAGTAGCGCCATATCCTCATGAATCATTCCTTCATCATAGAATAAATTATTCTTCAACAAAAACTCCCTTTTGCATACTATCTGCCAAGGCGCCACACCAATCTTAACAAACTTCCGTCTCCATTCAGAGTCATTTTCTGGGTCAATTGCATAAAGCTTTGCGCCTATACCTGTCATCTCACATCCTTTCTCATCTACTTTTTCCGCCATAATCATCACCACATCTGCATCCGTCTTAATAATATCTCTATATGCCATTGCTTCCTTTTTGCAATAATCATCCGAGTCCACAAACCAAACATACTTACCCTTTGCTCGCCTTAGCCCAAAGTTTCTCACCGCCGCTGCTCCAGCTTTCTCGCAGTTCAAAACCTCTACGCACTTATGTTTCTTCGCTAACTCCTCACATAAAGCTCTGCTCCCATCGCTCGAACCATTATCTATTAACAATATCTCATATTTAAGCGAGCCATCCTCATCAGAAAGTAGTGACTCAAGACATTCCTTTACGAAACTTTTTGTATTATAAACAGGAACTATAATTGATAAATCCATATACCAATTATAATAAAAACTCCCACAATTGTGGGAGTTTTTTGCGCTATACTAAGTAAACTTAAGCTGCTTTTTCTGCTTCTTTAGCGGCTTTTTTCTCAGCTTCAGCCGCAGCCTTCTTTACCTTATTGCCAAGGCTAGCCCTAAGTTTAGCAGCGCGCTCAGCCCTAGCCTTAAAGCGGTCAACACGACCTTCGGTATCGATAATCTTCTCCTCTCCCGTGAAGAAAGGATGGCTTTTGGAAGAAATCTGAATCTTAACTAGCGGATATTCCTTACCATCTTCCCATTTAATTGTTTCTTCGCTTTTTGCGGTAGAACGAGTCAAAAAAGAAAACTTTGCCGCCTCGTCGGAAAACACCACAAAACGATAATCTTTAGGTTGAATTTCACTTTTACTCATAATTAGAGCACATTATATCAGATTATCTCGCTCCTGTAAACAACAAACTCATTCTCTCTTGCATTAAATACATTCTTATGTTACACTAAAGCAGTAATTAAATTAACGAAACACCTAGGGAGAGGTTTCCTGACTTAAAAGGTTTGGCTCCTTAGGGAAGGAAAGGAAATCATATATGGCAATTTCTGTCGATATGAAAGCTTTGCTCGAAGCTGGTGCTCATTTTGGGCACAAAACGAGCCGTTGGCACCCCAAAATGGCGCCATACATTCATAGCAAACGCCAAGAGGCGCACATCATCAACCTAGAAAAAACCGTCGAAGGCTTAGAAAAAGCACTCCCATTTGCTGCCGACCTCTCCAAAAATGGCAAGAAAATCCTCTTTGTCGGCACTAAAAAACAACTTAAAGAACTTGTCAAAGAAGCTGCCGAATCCGTCGACATGCCCTATGTAACTGTCCGCTGGGTTGGTGGAACTTTAACTAATGTCGAAACTGTCAATCGCCAAATTAGAAAGCTCAAAGATTTGGAAAAGAAAATGGCTTCTGGCGAACTTGAGTCTCGCTATTCCAAACTCGAAGTCCAGCGCTTCCAAGAAGAAATCGACCTCTTAAACGAACGCTACGGCGGCATTAAAGAAATGACCGAACAGCCTGCCGCCATTCTCGTCACCGACGCCGTAGAAGATAAAAACGCCGTTAAAGAAGCCAAAACTCTTCATATCCCCGTTATTGCCATTTGCGACACTAACGTCGACCCAACTGGAATCGACTATGTCATCCCAATGAACGACGACGCCGTCAAGGCCGAAAAGCTCGTTCTCGATTATTTCGTCGAAGCCATCAAGTCCGCTAAAAAATAGTCCTAAAAAACAAACCCAAAAGGAGGAGAGATGAATATCTCAATCGAACAAATCAAAAAACTTAAAGAACTCTCTGGCGTTGGTCTCACCGATGCTAAAAACGCTCTTGTCGAAGCAAACGGTGATTTCGACAAAGCTCTTGAAGCCATGCGTAAAAAAGGCCTCACCAAAGCCGAAAAACGCGGCAACCGTGAAACTCGCGAAGGTCTCGTCGATAGCTATGTCCACGATGGACGCATTGCCGCCATCGTCGAGGTCAACTGCGAAACCTCATTCGTCGCCAAAACTGACGAATTCAAAACCTTAGCACACCAAATCGCCATGCAAGTCGCTTCGATGAGCCCACTTTACGTTTCCGAAGCCGACATCCCCGAAGATGTTCGTGCGGCCAAGATGAAAGAACTCGAAGAAAACTTCAAAGGCCCCGAAAAAATGAAAGACCAAATCCTTGGCGGCCAAATGAAAAAAGCTTTTGCCGATAAAGTTCTTCTTTCTCAGCCCTATATTCTAGATGATTCTAAGACTGTCGAAGCCTTCATTAAAGAGGCCATCGCCAAAACTGGCGAAAACATCACCGTTCGTCAATTTAAACGCATTGAGCTTGGCGTTACAGAATAAACCAAACCCCGTTGCGAAAACTTTGGGTTTTACAAAGTTTTCGCATGGTTATGTTTTCTTAACCAACCCCATATAAAAAACTCCCCCTTTTGGGAGCTTTTTATTATAAACTCTCTAGACTTTTTCGTCAAGAAATGATATAATGCGCTAGATATTATTAACCTAAGGAATAAAATGAGTCGTATCGGAAAACAACCTATCGTAGTTCCGGCAGGAGTGACAATTACGGTCGGCGACAAAGAAATTACCGTCGCTGGACCTAAGGGTTCGCTCAACGTTCCGGTTCAACAAAACACCAAGACCAAGGTCGAAGACGGAAAAATCGTCGTCACTCGCAAAGACGACGAGCCAGAGTCGCGCGCTTGGCACGGTCTTCAAAGAGCCTTACTAAACAATGCCGTCATCGGCGTTACTAAAGGCTATACTAAAACCCTAGAAATCAACGGCGTCGGTTTTCGTCTGCAAGGTGGTGGCAAACAAATTGAAATGGCCCTTGGTTTTTCTCATCCAGTCAAATATTCTGCACCAGAAGGCATCGAACTTAAAGTCGACAAAATGAACATCATCGTTTCTGGCATCGACAAACAAAAAGTCGGACAATGCGCCGCAGAAATTCGTAGCCTCAAAAAGCCAGAGCCATACAAAGGTAAAGGCATTAAATACGTGGACGAAGTCATTCTCCGCAAAGCCGGAAAGGCAGGAAAGAAGTAATATGAAAGCAATTTTCCGCGCAAAACGCACCCGCGCCAAAATACACGGCACCGCTGAACGCCCTCGCTTATCAGTTAGCATCAGCAATCAACACATCACCGCCCAAATCATCGACGACGACAAAGGTACTACACTCGCCTATGCCACTACTGTCGGTTCCAAAATCACTGGCACCAAAACCGAAAAATGTGCCAAAATTGGTCAAGAAATTGCCAAAAAAGCTAAAAAAGCCAAAATTACCAAAGTTGTATTCGACCGCGGTTCTATGGCTTATGCTGGCCGCATGTCCGCTCTAGCTGACGCCGCCAGAAAAGAAGGATTGGAGTTCTAACATGCCCGAAGAAAAAGCAAAAGTCATCAACAAATCTGGCACTCTCAAAATGTCAGACGCCGTTGCTGCCACCAAAGAACGTCGCGACATCTCTGGTCGTCGCATGGGGCGCAACAACCGTCGCGATCGCGTCAGAGCAAACGACGCTCCCAAAGAGTTCGACGAAACCACCATCCACATCTACCGCGTTTCTCGCACAGTTGCGGGTGGCCGTCGCATGCGCTTCAAAGCACTTGTAGCTGTTGGTAACCACAAGAATAAAATCGGCGTTGCCGTTGCCAAAGGAAATGACGTTTCCTCTGCTGTTCAAAAAGCTACCGCCAAAGCCAAAAAATCCATGATTACCTTTAATATGGATGGCGAAACCATTTGCCACGAAGTCGAAACCAAGGTTACTGGCGCCAATGTTCTCATGAAACCAGCCGCCCCTGGTACTGGTATCATCGCTGGCGGAGTCGTACGTTCAATCATCGGGCTCACTGGCGTCAAAAACCTTATTTCTAAATCCCTAGGTTCCACCAACAAAGTCAACATCGCTTATGCCGTCGTCAATGGGCTTCGCGAACAAACCCAGCGTAAAGATTGGACTACCACCGCACTAAAAAGTAGCGCTAAAGCCTCAAAAACTCCCGCAAAGAAGGAGAAATAATTATGAAATATAACGAATTAGAAGTCTACAAAAACACCCGTCCGTCCCGCAAAGGCCGCGGTATCTCCGCTGGCCAAGGCAAAACTGCTGGTCGTGGCACTAAAGGCCAAAAAGCCCGTACTGGCCACCGCAAAATGCCAACTGGTTTTATGGGCGGTCAACGCGCTATTATGCAAGCCGTTCCAAAACTCAAAGGGTTCAAAACGCTTCATGCCAAAGCTGAAGTCGTCTATACCGACGTTCTAAACGAACTCTCTGGCAATGTCGACAACTTCCTCCTTGCCGAGAAAAACATGATCTCTTCGCCTTATGTCAAGGTTAAAGTTATTTCTCGTGGCGAGCTAAAAAGCAAAATTGCCCTCGAAACGCAATTTGCTTCCAAGTCGGCAGTTAGTGCCCTAGAAAAAGCTGGTGGTTCTTTCAAAAAAGCCCCAGTGCCAATGCGTCCTAGCAAAAGCGAAGAATAATCAAACATTTACTACCCCAAACCTGCGCCAGATACCCCAGCAAAGCAAGTTGCTACGCAAAACCAAATAAAAAATAGCCCCGAAAAGGGGTTATTTTTTTGATTACAATATGCTATATTTATAAGAGTAAACTTACTGAGGTTCACGATGCATTTTAAAACTATCTTCAAATCCTTCAAAAATAAAGACATGCTTAGGCGCTTTTTGATTATCCTCGGCATATTATTCGTCTATCGCTTATTAGCCCATATCCCCGTTCCGCTCGGCGACGCCACCATCTTTCGCGATGCCGTCCATAATCTCATCAATTCATCCGACTTTGGCTCATTCCTAAACATGATTTCTGGCGGCGGGCTCACTTCTTTCTCCATCATCCTCGTTGGACTTTCCCCATACATCACTTCATCTATCGTTGTCCAGCTCCTCACCAAAGCCATTCCGTCCCTAGAAGAAATCTCTCAAGATGGCGAAGTCGGCCGTCGCAAAATCAACCAGTGGACCCGCATCGCCACCATCCCTCTAGCCATCATTCAAAGCATCACTTATCTATACATCCTCTATCAAAACATTGTCGGCTCCGCCACCTCCGTCCTTCCCGATCTCACAATCATGCAGTGGGTTATTGCCGTTACTGCCATGGTTGCTGGCTCCATTCTCCTCATGTGGCTAGGCGAGCTCATGACCGAACAGGGAATCGGCAACGGCATTTCTATGCTCATCTTTGCTTCGATTATCACAGGTTTCCCGTCTACCTTCGCCAGCCTCTGGGCAGCTCTCACAGACACCTCTGCTGGTTCGCTCAGCCTTTTCGGTTGGTTTAATCTGCCAGTCAACCCAACTTGGTTCTGGATAGTCCTCGCCTTTATAGCGGCCATCCTTATCGTTGCTTACATTCTTATCAAACTCAATGAAGCCCAACGCATCATCACCATCAACTATGCCAAACGCGTCCACGGTAACTCCGCCTACGGTGACATCCGTTCTATTCTCCCCCTCAAACTAATCGCTGCAGGCGTTATCCCCGTCATCTTCGCAACGGCTTTCCTTTCTTTGCCCTCTCTTCTAGGCCAATTCCTACTCAGCCAAAATGCCGAAAACACTTTTGCGCAAACGCTCGTCTCAATTTTTACCGCTCCAAGCGCCAGCAATTTTGCCACCCTCTACCCCCTAGGCATCACCTGGAAATGGTTCATCTATCCAGCCGTTTACTTTCTATTAGTTGTTATTTTCACTTATTTCTACACCTCCATCATTTACAACACCAAAGAAATCGCCGACAACCTTCAAAAGCAAGGTGGCTTCATCGAGGGTATTCGCCCAGGTCTACACACTGCCGAATATCTCCAAAAAATCATCACTCGTCTCAATCTGTTCGGTGCCCTTAGTCTTGGTTTTATAGCCATGCTTCCGTTCATCTCCGACTATATTTTCATCATAATCAACGGCTCACCTATTGGCCTATCTTTATCTGGCACAGGCTTGCTCATTGTCGTTACTGTCGCCCTCGAAAATCTCCGTAGCCTTGATTCCAAAGCTCTCATGGTAACTTACGACGATTATTCAAACAATGAAAACTAATAATAAAAAGGGTGGTATGAAAAACTCCAATCAAAAAGCCAAAGAAACAAAAGAGTCCCAAGACCAAACTTCTAAACTTCAACTAGGGTTCTCTAAAAAACTCATCGAAAAAATCATCATTGCACTTATTATCATTATCCTAGCTATCTTCTTCGGCAAAGTAGCTATTTGGGAATATAACTACTACAACGAGAAAGAAGGAAGCTCGCGCGAGGCCGCCAAAAACGTACTCGAAACCGAAGAACCAGAAGAAGTCCTCGACGAAACTGAAGTTACCGAAGAACAACGCGCCGAATACTACGTAGCCGCCGACCGTCCACGCTACCTCACCATCGAAAAACTAGGCATAGTAAACGCTCGCATTCTCGAAATGGGCCTAAAGTCTAATGGTGAGCTAGACACGCCACGCAACATCTTTGACGTCGGCTGGTACAATGCCTCTGGTAAACCAGGCCAAGGTGGCACTTTACTAATAGATGGCCATAACGGTGGTCCCAATATCGTTGGTGTCTTTAAGTATATAAACCAGCTCGCGCAAGATGACATAATTAAAGTCGAACGAGGCGACGGCGCCGTTTTCAATTACAAAGTTGTCGAAAATCGCGAAATTCCCTTAAGCGAGGCCGACAACTACATGGCCACCGCCCTCACCACCCCAGTTCCTGGCAAAGAATCTATCACCTTAATTTCTTGCATCGGTGAATGGTCGCAAGTCCAAGGCACCTATCTCTCCCGTCAATTTACTCGCGCTGTCCTAGTAGAATAGTCACTCAGCCCAAGTGTCACAAAATCTCATTTTTCCTATTGTTTTCTAAACATATTTTTGATATAATACCAAGGTAATTTATGGCTAGTCAAAAGGAAGTGATAAAACTCACCGGCAAAGTCGTTGAGGCGTTGCCTAATACCCAATTTCGGGTTGAACTCGAGAATGGTCATATTATCATTGCGCACATGAGCGGAAAAATGCGCAAAAATTTTATCCGCTTGGTGCCTGGTGATACGGTAGATGTTGAGTTAACCCCTTACGATCTTACAAAGGGTAGAATCAGCTTCCGCCGCTAATGCTCGCTTTACACGAGGCGAGAAATTACACATATCAACCTTAATTAAAGGAACTTTTTTACACTATGAAAGTACGTGCAAGTGTTAAAAAAATCTCCCCAGATGACAAATTCGTTCGTCGCAAAGGCAAACTATATGTCATCAACAAGAAAAAACCTAAGAATAAGCAAAGGCAGGGTTAAGCATGGCAAGAATTGCTAGCGTTGTTATTCCTTCCGAAAAGCAAGTAGAGGTCGCCCTTACTTACATTTACGGCATCGGCTTAACAACAAGTAAAGCCATCCTTGCGGAGGCCAAAATAGAGCCTACCACTCGGGTGAAAGATCTCACCGAGGCTGAAGAACAAAAACTCAACGACATTATCGCAAACAGGTATTCCGTTGAGGGTGATCTAAAGCGCCTCGTGACCAACAACATCAAACGTCTCAAAGACATCAATTCCTACAAGGGCCTACGCCACAAAGCTGGTCTACCAGTTAACGGTCAGCGCACTCGTACGAACGCACGTACTCGTAAGGGTAAAGCTATCGCGGTCGGTGGCACGCAACCTAAAGCTGCAAGCAAAACCTAGGAGTAAACCAAAATGTCTGAAGAAGTTACAAATACTAATTCCAAAACTCCAGCGGCTGGAGCAACCGACGCTAAAAGTCAAAATGCCGCCAAAGGCAGAAAAGGCAAACGCATTGTCCAATCTGGGCAAGTCCACGTTCAAGCCACCTTTAACAACACTATCATTTCCGTCACCGACAAAAAAGGCGAGGTCCTATCCAGCTCTTCCGCTGGCGCTAACGGTTTCCGTGGTTCCAAAAAAGGCACCGCCTATGCCGCTCAAATCGCCGCCGAAAAAGCCCTCGAAATCGCCAAAAGAGACCACGGAATTTCTTCTGTCGATGTCTATGTTAAGGGTATCGGGCTTGGCCGCGACAGCGCCATCCGCGCCGTTTCTGCCGCCAACATTAAAATCGATAGTATTACCGATATCACCCCAATCGCGCATGGTGGCGTGCGCCCTAAGGGAGAAAGGAAACCGTAATGGCTCGCGATAAATCTCCAATTGTTAAACAATCTCGCCGCGAAAGCTATGCCTTAGCTCCAAAAGCCCACAAAGTCATGGCTAAGAAATCTGGCATTCCAGGCGAACACGCTGGTCAACGTTCTCGCTCTCAAAGCCTTTACCTCATTCAGCTCCGCGAAAAGCAAAAAGTTCGCCGCATGTATGGTGGCATCCTCGAGAAACAATTTGCCAAACTCATGCGTGAAGCTCAAGCCGCCGAAGGGCTTACTGGCGAAAAACTTCTTGAATTCCTTGAACGTCGTGCCGACAACGTCGTTTATCGCGCCGGTTTTGCCAATACGCGTCGCCAAGCTCGTCAACTCGTTTCTCACGGCCACTTCCTATTAAACGGCAAACGTATCAACATCCCCTCCATTCGTCTCAAACCAGGCGACACACTAGAGGTACGTCCAAAATCCCAGAAATCCGATTTCTTTAAGTCTATCGAAGGGCAAACCACCCCACTTTCCTGGCTTAAGGCCGACTCGAAAAAACTTAAAATCGAAGTTACTGGATTACCAAAGCGCGAAGAAGCTGAGGTGGGCATTAACGAACAACTAATCGTTGAGTATTACTCACGCTAAGGATAAGGAGAGAAAATAATGACAACAAAAGCTATTCACGAAGCCGCACTCGCCGAAGTCAATAATCTCGGCGAAAACAGTGCTGAATTCGTCATTAAGCCACTTTATTATGGCTATGGCAACACTCTAGGCAACTCTCTTCGTCGTGTCCTCTTGTCCAGCATCAAAGGCGCCGCCATCACTGCTTTCTCCATCGAAGGCACCAATCACGAATTCTCTGCCATCCCTGGCATTCGCGAAGACGTCGTCGATATTATGCTCAACCTCAAGAACATCCGCCTAAAGTGCCACACCGACGCTCCTGTTGAGGCCACCCTCGAAATCAAAGGCAAAAATCAAACCGAGAAAGATGGCGACAAGCGCGTTATCGCTTCGGACATCAAGCTTCCAGCCGACGTCGAGCTAGGCAACCCCAACCAAATCATCTGCCATATCGACGACCCAGATTTCACCCTCAAGATGAACTTCGTCATCGAATCTGGCCGCGGATACCTCACCATCGACGAGTCTGGAGCTGGTCGTATCCATACCGACATGATAGCCCTGGACGCCGTCTTCACACCTGTTCTACGCGTTCGTTACAAAGTCGAAAATACCCGCGTCGGACAAGATACCAACCTTCAACAGCTTACCCTCACCGTCGACACCGATGGTACCATCACCCCACGCGAAGCCTTCGAGGAAGCTGCGGCTATCTTGGTCAAACAATATCAAGCCCTTGCTGGCAAAACCGAAGTCGAGTCTGCGCCCATCCCTGGCATCGAGGCTAAAGAAGAAGATTCTAGTCTTTCCTTGCCTATCGAGGAACTAGGCCTTTCTGCACGCACCGCTAACGCCCTCGTTAACAACGGCATCAAAAACCTAGCCCAGCTCATCGGTATGTCAGAAGCCCAGCTTAAAGACCTCAAAGGCTTTGGCTCCAAGGCGCTCGAAGAAGTTAAAGAAATCATAACGGAGAACACAAAATAATGCACCGCCACGGATATAAAGGCCGCAAATTTGGCCGTAAAACCGATCAGACGACAGCACTTCTTCGTGGGCTTATGTGCTCCCTGATCAAATATCAAACCATCACTACTACTCTCGAAAGAGCAAAAGAAATGCGCCGTAGCGCCGAGAAGCTCATCACTCTCGCCAAAAAAGGCGATCTTGCTTCCCGCCGCCTCGTCATAGCTCGCCTAGACGACATCGCTACCGCCGACCTACTCTTCGACACTATCGCTCCGCAAATCAAGCGCAACTCTGGTTATCTCAAAATCGAACGCGCTGGTTTCCGCAAAGGCGATCATGCCGAGATGGGCACCATTTCTTTCGTCGATAGTATCGACCTCGATCTTAAGAAAGGGAACAACTAATCATGAAAACCTATTCACAGAAATCGTCTGAGATTTCCCGCGAATGGTGGGTTATCGACGCTTCCACTATGCCCCTAGGCAAGCTTGCCGTTCTTGTCGCCGACAAACTCATGGGCAAGTCAAAAGTTACCTTCACCCCCCACATCGACAACGGTGACTACGTCGTAGTTACAAACGCCAAAAACCTCGTTGTCACTGGCGCCAAACTCACCGACAAGATGTATCACCGCCATTCTGGCTTTCCTGGAGGCCTCACTTCTCTCAAGCTAGAAGAAGTCATCGAAAAAAATCCTTCTCTAGCAATCAAAGAAGCCGTCAAGGGAATGCTCCCCAAAAACAAACTTGCAGCCGACCGCCTTGCTCGCCTTCGCATTTTCGATGGCGCCGAGCATGCGCATACGGCTCAAAATCCAAAGGAGATTAAATAATGCCCACTAAGTCTTACATCTATGGGCTCGGCCGCCGAAAAGCCGCTTCCGCCCGCGCTCGCCTCTACAAAGGCAAAGGCGGAATTACCATCAACGACAAACCAGCTCTCGAGTACTTTTCTGGCAACAAAACTATGCTCGCCGAAATTACCGACCCTCTAGCCCTAACTGGCAAACAAAAAGATTTCGACATCTCCATTCGCGTTGTTGGCGGTGGTCTTGCTGGTCAAGTCGACGCTATAAAGCTCGCTATCTCTAAAGCTCTTCAGACCGACGCCCCCGATTTGCGCCCAGTGCTCAAAAAGGCAGGCTTCGTCAAACGCGATCCTCGCGAAAAAGAGCGAAAGAAATACGGCCTCCGCTCTGCCCGCAAAAAAGAGCAATTCTCCAAGCGTTAGTCAAAAAAATAATCCCAAACCGTCAAGAGTTTCTTGCAAAGTGCGGGATTATTTTTTATACCTCTTAACACATTGACTCTTTCTAATTATTGTGGTATAATAGAAGTATAACATTACTTTAGGAACTGGAGGCCCCATGGCCGCTTTTTTATTTCCCAGGTTATCCCACCGCAAACAATATCTCATTTCTGCTCCCGAAAGGCCCCAACCTCAATCCGAGCAAGCATTAATTGATACCGAACGTGCCGATTTGGTAGAGCTTCTGGCTGGATTCTACACAACTTGGAACTCACGTTACCTCGACACCAAAAACAAACTTGGCCCTCTTAATCTCTCAAACAGCAACCAAAGACGCTTAGACTTTTATGAGTCCGAACAAAAAACTGCTGTTCTTAGTATCCTCTCAAATCTCTTAGTCGCATGGGAAGCAGGCGACTACTTAGCTATTAAATCTCATATTCTAAACCTCGCCAAAGAAATCCGCCCCTCACTTGCCTATTTCGAACGCGACCCCTCCGACGCTTTCTCTCTCACCGAAACTCAACTAACTCTTCTTCGAGTCTATCTCAATTACGCCGCCGCCGATCTCAAATCGCTAAACAATGCCCTAAATACCTTTACTAATCGCCGCATTTCTATCCCTGAAGACCGTCGCCTCACGCCATCCCTTGCCGAGTTACTTCTCAGAGAAAAGTTGGGCCTATCTTATTTTGATTTTCTCGAAATCGACAGCGAACCAGAGTTTAGCACTGGCTATTACCCAGCCCTTTTGCAAGAATCCGTTGATTTTGGACTTTAATTATAGTAAAATATTTTCCATTGGGCGACTGGCGGAACTGGTAGACGCGCTAGACTCAAAATCTGGTTCCCGCAAGGGAGTTCGGGTTCGACCCCCGAGCCGCCCACCATTTTCAGACTTCTTCTAAAAATTGCGCCTGCGCGCACTTTTTTATTCTACAATCCCAACCAATCTTTTACGCGCTCAAAGAAAGTCTTTTCGTTTTCTGGCAAAGTAGTTTCTTCAAATTCCACTGGCAAATCCTCATCGTCAGATGCCACTGCTCCCTCATAACTAGGACTTACTTGCTCTGCTATTACCGTCAAACGATACCTGCTCGTCCCAAGCGGCCAACACGTAATCAGTGTTAAAATTGGCTTATCTGTTGCATAAACCAACTTGCCTACCTCCGTTGGCTCTATCACCTCGCTCCGCACCATTCTGTAAGTATACCTTGTAGAATTATAATGCACATAAATCAAATCCCCCTCCACTAGCCGTTCCAAACCAGAAAAGATAAACTTATACTGGTCCGCACTGTAAATATCCCCAGCCGAATGCCCCGTAATCACAAAATTACCGATTTCTCCAGGATAGGCACTGGCGCCATTTATTCGGTAATGCGCCACCCCGTGCTTCATTGCGCCCATCACCTCGCTAAGTTCAGCCCCAAACGTAATTGGCACCTGCACGTTTAACTTCGGAATAATCAACTCGTTTTCACTTGAAACTTTCGTAGACGTAACCGTTGGGTCTAGCGCCGAAATTTCCGTAGGCGGCACATCTCCAGGCGATACATAAGCGGCTACCCTAGCAAAAATCAAACGATTATATTGTAAAAACAAAATCGTCAACACCACCGCCGCCCCCATCAGTATCGGCGTAAGTAACACTCTTCGTCGAGAAGGTTTAGCCTTTTCCATGGCTTTAGCGCGAATTTTTGCCTTAAATCCCCTCTCATCAACAGTTTCCGCTACCTTCTCAGTAGGTTTGTCTTTCGGCTCAACCGTATCCTTCTCCGCGTTGGCTCGCATCTGTTTTACTTGCTCTTTAGCCACAAATTCCTTTGCAGCATTCATGTAGTATTCGCTGTAATATTTCTGATAATAATCCTGCCAAGCCGTATGGTATTTCTTCCAATCCTCTGCCGAAACCTGCCTTAAAACTGGCGCCGAACTTACCCCCAAAACGCCCTGCGACCTCTGTTTTTCAGCTGTTTTGAGCGCCAGTGAAACTTCCGAAACTTTTTCTTGCTTTTTTATAAAGTTCACCGCCGCATTCACTTCTTTTTCTTCCTGGGCTTCATAAGCCATCAAAACCTTACGCCTAGCAATCTCCGCTGCCGCACGCCTCTGTTTTTCTTCAGAAGAAAGCCCACCAGATTTTTGATTCATATGTAGAATTATATCATATTATCATGTATAATAAAATTACACAAAAGGAGTTTTTATGTTTGATATTGCCCCCTATAAAAAATCAATGGCCGAAGTAGTCGAAAAGTTTAAGGAAGAGCTTAAAAAAGTTCGCACGGGCCGCGCTCACCCAGATATGTTAGCAGGCATCAAAGTCGAAGCCTATGGTCAATGGATGCCCCTAAACCAAGTCGCTAACGTTACCGTCTCTGGCGCCACTATGCTTCTCGTCACCCCCTACGACCCATCAACCATCCCCGCCATCTCGAACGCCATTCGCTCAGATTCTTCTCTCGGCCTCAACCCCTCAGACGACGGTCGCGTCGTACGTGTGCCCATCCCTCCTCTCACCGAAGAACGTCGCAAAGACATCGTCAAAACCGCATCAAAATCCGTCGAAGACGCCAAAGTCAAAATCCGTAACGTCCGCGAAGACGCCCGCAAAGCCATCAAATCCGCCGAATTTCCCGAAGACGCCAAAAAACGTGCCGAAAAGTCCGTCGACGACCTCACTAAAGAATTCAGCACGCTCATCGACACCGAATTTAAGCAAAAAGAAAAAGAAATCCTCACAATTTAAGCTTCTTGTGCTAATATAGTTTCATGAATGTTGTTATTGGCATAATTGTGGGGCTTCTTGTCCTTACTTTTCTTATTGTCTCCCACGAGTTCGGCCATTTTATCATGGCCCGCCGTTCTGGAGTTTGGGTTAAAGAATTCGGCATCGGCTTTCCGCCCCGCTTAGTCGCCTGGACACGCAACCGCAAAACCAAAAAACTCAAAAAGCTCAAAAAAGAATCCTGGAAAGAAGACCAAAAAGACCTCATCATAAGCATCAATGCCATTCCACTGGGTGGCTTCTGTCAAATGGACGGCGAGTCCGACGACGAAACTAGACAAGGTACCTTTGGCTCCGTTAGTTTCTGGAAAAAAACCAAAATCCTTTTTGGTGGCGTCGTCATGAACTGGCTTACGGCTTTTCTTATTCTCACCGTCCTCTGCTGGACTGGGTTGCCAGCCGTTACCGCCAATCAGTTTTCTATCAAATCCGACGAAACTATTACTTCCACAGACCCCATCACCGTCGACGAGGTCGCCACAGGCTCTCCCGCCGAAATTGCTGGCTTCCAAGTCGGTGACCAAATCCTCGCCGTCGAAGCCAAAAAATACACCACAGAAGAATGCGCGCGAATGGGAGTAAATAAAGACGGCTCAAGCCCCTGTGAGGAGACTGAGAAAAAAGTTACAGTCCGCACTTCTTCCGATATTATCGAATTTAACAACGCCCACGCTGGCAAAACCATCACCTACACAGTTTCCAGAAAGTACTGCAATCATTCCGAGTGCGAAACCGAACCAGCAGAAGGTTCGTGCAATAACTCAAACATCTGCACTGGCGAATACAAAAACTACAAACTAACCGCCACGCTTAACCCAGCCAACTCCGAATATCTCCTTGGCATCACCATGTCCCAAGGCTCTTTCCGCACCAAATACACTTGGTCTGCCCCCATCGTCGCCGCTGGCCTCACCGTCCAACTTACTGTCGATACCTACAAAGGCCTTGGCAATATGCTTTGGAATCTTATCACTGGCGCTGCTCGCCAAATTTCACTTGACTCATCTGTCCGCGAATCTGGTCGCACTCAAATGTCCGAAGCCACCGAAGGCGTGTCGGGTATCGTCGGCATGATTGGTAGCTATTTCCCATGGTTCGTTGAACTTGGTCCTACTTACGTCGCACTCCTTGCTGCCATCATCTCTATTTCTCTAGCCTGCATGAATGTCCTACCCATCCCAGCCCTAGATGGCGGTCGTTGGCTCATGATTGCTATCTCGCGCCTCCGACACAAACGCCTTTCAAAAGAAGCCGAGCAAAAATACGTCGCTCGTTCCTTTATCTTCCTACTCATCCTCATGGCGCTAATTACCATCATGGATATCATAAGGTTATTCTAATGCAAGCCACTAAACTCACCACCAAACCCACTATCAAAAAACAGCCCCAAAAGCCCACTCAAAAAGCTATCAAGCCAACGTCCGCCGCTAAAAGAGCCATCAAACCAGCACCCAAAACTTGTGCCACGCACAGCATAGTCCAGCAAATAATCTCCGTACTCGCCTTGCCCCTATGGGTAGCTGTCGTCTTATACGCCTGCCAATACGCCATCACCTTTGGCCTCTATTTTATCATCGGCCGCGCGCTCCTAACAAATCCTGTCTGGACCACCATCTGCAACGCACTAATTTATGCCATCTCACTTTTTCTCATCATCTGGCTCCCCATCAAACTGTTCCATTGTTGGCAAACTTCCCGCAAAGAATTAGGACTAAACTCCACCCTCACCTGGACCGACCTTGGTCTAGCCCCAATTGGCTTTATTGTCTACCTTCTCCTCGCCGCCATCATCGTGTCAATATTCTCACTGTTTCCATTTTTCGATCCCGAACAGGCGCAAGAACTTGGTTACAGCGCCCTAAACTCTGGCCTAGATCGCATTGTCGCTTTTTTCGCTCTCTGCATCGTTGCGCCAGTCGCCGAAGAAATCATTTTCAGAGGTTGGCTCTATGGCAAATTACGCGCCAAAATCTCTGGCCGCACTAAATCGCTACTTCTTTCAATATTCATCACAAGCCTCACCTTCGGTATCCTCCACGGTCAATGGAATGTCGGAGTCAATGTTTTTGCCATGTCCATCGTCCTATGCGCACTTCGCGAGATTACTGGCACTATTCATTCTGGCGTTATTCTTCACATTCTCAAAAACAGCATCGCCTTCGTCATTGTCTACATCTTAGGCACTGGTTTTCTAAGCTAAATATGTTATAATTTCCCTATGACTTTAGACGATTATCGCAACGAACGCTTAAAAAAACTCGAAATCATCAAATCCCTTGGCATCGATCCATATCCAGCCAAATCTTTTCGCGATACCAAAATCGGCAGCATAATCGCCAACTTTAACAATTATAGCGAGAAAACTGTCACCATTGCCGGCCGCATCACCGCCATTCGTAGCTTTGGTAAACTTGCCTTTGTCAAAATCAAGGACGATTCTGGCGAGCTTCAAATCTTTATGCAAGCCTCGGCCAAGCCCGAAGATGCCAAAAAGGACGTCCAGCCACAAGCTCTAATAGCCTTTGATATCACCAAACTAAAATTGTTAGACTCTGGCGACTTTGTCGAAGCTACGGGCAAAGTCGGCAAAAGCTCAACTGGTGAACTTTCAATTTTCAGCAACGAACTTCGCCTTCTTACCAAATCTCTCCGCCCTCTTCCCGGCCGCGATGGTTTCACCAACAAAGAAGAACGCTATCGTCGTCGCTATATCGACATGAACGTCAACCCCGAAGTCCGCGCCAGGCTCGTCCGTCGCTCCAAGTTTTGGCAAGCCACTCGTGAGTTTATGCAAAATCACGGCTTCATCGAAATCAATATCCCTGTCCTCGAACACACCACTGGTGGCGCCGACGCTACGCCATTTATAACTCACATGGACGCAACCAACGAAGATTATTATCTAAGAATCTCCCACGAACTTCCTCTAAAACGTCTTCTTGG
Organism: Candidatus Saccharimonadota bacterium; assembly: GCA_017404245.1. Lineage (GTDB taxonomy): Bacteria > Patescibacteriota > Saccharimonadia > Saccharimonadales > Saccharimonadaceae > Nanosyncoccus. The sequence continues at coordinate 50,568 of JAFRCT010000006.1, forward strand.
TGGCGGCTTTGAAAAAGTCTTTGATATAGGCCCCCGTTTTAGAAACGAAGGCATTGACGACGAACATCTGCCCGAGCATATTGCCTTCGAGTCGTACGCCGCATTCGAAAACTACGAAGATGGCATTAAGCTCTACGAAGAAATGCTAAAATATGTCGCAAAAGAAACTTGGGGTACACTAAAGTTCCACGTTTCTGGCTTCGACATCGACCTCGAAAACTCTGGCAAACCGTGGCCCCGCATCAAATATGCCGACCTTCTCAAACAAGAATATAGCGTCGATGTTTTCAACCCCAACCAAGAACAGCTCAAGCAAATCCTAAGAACCGAATTCGAAAAGTCCGAAGACAAAAACGACGCCGCCGCCAAAAAATCCCTCGAGCACACTTTAAAAACTGCCACCACCCCCCATCTAATCGACCATGTATGGAAACTTATCCGCAAACGCTCCGCTGGCCCGTTCTGGCTCATCGAAGAACCCCTTGAACTTTCACCACTTGCCAAAAAAAGCCCCAAAAACCCTAAAGTTACCGAACGGTTCCACCCCATCATCGCTGGCACAGAAATGGGCAATGGCTTTAGTGAACTAAACGACCCTCTCGACCAACTCGCCCGTTTCAAAGAGCAACAGGCCGCTCGCGACGCAGGTGACTCCGAAGCCCAAATGCTAGACACCGATTTCGTAGAGATGCTCGAATATGGCATGCCACCAGCCTGCGGTTGGGGTAACAGCGAACGCAACTTCTGGCTTCTAGAAGGCGTATCTGGACGCGAGGCTGTCCCATTTCCTATCATCAAATCTCGAAAATAAGTCTCACCTCTATCTAATATATATATATATATATAATATATTAGATAGCCAAAAAACATCCTGTAACGAACACTAACCTCTTACGTGAAGTGATTTAATAGCATCCCTCAAAGTATTTACCGAGCGTTGATACTTAATAGCTTCGGCCTCCGACATTAAAACATCGAGCCGCCTAATTGCACCACGCCTCCCCACTATTGTTGGAAAGCCCGTAAACACATTGTTTATATCGTCATACGAAGAAACCGGCAATACTCTCCGCTCGTCATTCAATATGCTATGAATAATATGTGTAGCGCACACCCCAATACCATAATGTGTCGCCCCCTTCTTAGCAATAATCTCATAGGCCTCGTTTCTAGCGTAATCTTCAATCTCCATCAAAGCCGTTTCGGAAAGAAGCGTCGTTATTGGTTGTCCCGACACATTTGCCGATGACCATAAAGCAAATTCGGTATCTCCGTGTTCCGCAACCTGATAAGCGTGTATCGACTTTGGGTTAATGTTTAAGCGCTCCGATAATTTCAATCTTAGCCTCGCCGAATCTAACACTGTACCACTCCCCATCACATGGTCACTCGACAACCCAGAATATTTCCAAGTCAAAAAAGTCATCACATCCATTGGATTAGTTACAACAATGAAAATGCCCCTAAAACCATTGGCCATAATTTCTTTTATCATCGGTCTAAAAATTGAAGCGTTCTTTTTTAGCAAGTCAAGGCGAGTCTCTCCTGGCTTTTGATTTGCTCCTGCCGTAATTACAATAATGTCGCATCCCCGCGAATCTTTATATGTACCAGATTTTATTTTCATGTATGATGGCGCCACAGCCAAAGCATCTCTAAGGTCCATTGCTTCACCCTCAGCATCATCGGCATTAATATCCACAAGCACCATTTCATTTACGGCCGTTCTTTGGTTTATCAACGAATAAGCAATCGAAGCTCCCACATTACCTGTGCCAACTATCATTACTTTATTAGACATAATCCACCCTGTTTATCATAAGCACAATTATATAGATTTTACTTAACTTTTGCAAGCCATTTTTGTTATAATCGTCTTATGAAACATTTTCTACTATTTATCGCCTCATTATTCATTAGTTTCTTGCCAGTTCAGTCGACGTTCGCAAGCGCCAACGATTTTTACTTTACCTCTGCTACCTTCGATTACTATCTAGACAAAACTGCCGAAGGCTATTCAACAATGCAAGTCGAAGAAGTTTTTAATGCTGTCTTTCCCGAAATAGACCAAAACCATGGCATTGAACGTTGTCTCCCACGCAAATCATTCGGAGCAACCACGCTCGTTGAGAACTCTTTCTCGGTTACTCTAGATGGCTCATCAGTGCCTTTTTCCAAAAACACCAGTGGCTCGCAAACTTGTTTTCGCATTGGCGATGCAAATAGTTACGTCCACGGCGCCCACACCTACACCATCTCCTATCTAGAAGAAAACGTCATTCTTAACCCAAACGACTCTCCAAACCAAGAACTCTATTGGGATGCTAATGGCAACGGTTGGGCGCAACCATTCTACTCCATAACAGCCACCGTTCATCTTTCCGAGCAAATCGCCTCGGCTTTTCTCGGCGACGGTCATATCTCTTGTTATGTCGGAGCTTACGGCACCAGTGGCACCACCGCCACCTCACGGTGTCAAAGCCAAATCTCCGCCGACGGTCAAACCATCACTTTCGTTGTTCCGCCCCTAGACGATTTCTCCAAAACTTCCAATAAACACATCAAAAGCGGCGAAACCCTTACGTTCGACATAGAGTTTTCTCCCTCCACCTTCACCCTCAAACCAGAACCATTTAATTTTACTCCTATCATCTGTGGATTCATCTTCTTATCAGCCCTTATCGCCCTAATTATTGCTTATTCACGCGCCAATGCCAAGGTAAAAGACAAAAAATCCATAGCCAAAGACCCAGCTTGCCCCGTCCAATATACTCGTCCCAGTGGCCTTACTGTTGCCGAAAGTGCCACTGTTTGGCTCAAATCCGCCAAATCCCCCCAAGTTGCTACTCTAATGGAGCTCGCCGTTAACCATGACGTTAGCCTAGAGCGCGGAGCCAAAAAAACTTTCGGTGGTTATCACTGGAAAATCCACACCCACCGCACCGAACACCTCACCACGGAGCAAAAAATCGTCCTCGAAATCCTAAATGGCGGCAGAAGCGTCCACGACGGCGACATCATAGAAGTAAAACGCCACGTTGCCACGTCGCACCTAGAATCCCTAGGCCGAAGTTTCACCACCAAAACCGATAATAGTCTCAAAAACAAAGGGCTCTTCGAATCGAACGCCAAATCTTCAACTGCTACTACAGTAGTGCTTAGCGTCCTCATTTTTCTCGCCATCATGTTCGCAGGTCCACTTACCTCATTATTCCTCGTTCAACTAGATACCGACATGGCATCCATGTCCATCGTCGCTCTTTTTGCTGGGCTTTTTGCACTAGGTATCCTTGCCGCCATACTCTTTACAAACCTTTCCAAATACAAAAAGCGCACCAAAGCAGGAATCAGCACCTCCAAATATCTCGACGGCCTTAAAGAATACATGTCTCTCGCCGAAAAAGACCGCCTTGCCTTCCTTCAAAGCGTTGAAGGCGTCGATACATCCCACCAAGGAATTGCTAAGCTCTACGAAAAACTCCTCCCCTATGCCGTCATCTTTGGCGTCGAAGATTCTTGGCTCTCCGAACTAAACAAATACTACGAATACGATGATGTTACTGCCAGCAATTGGATAATTGGCACCCCGATTCTCTCAACTTCCGATTTCCGTTCCTTCACCAGCTACACTACATCATCCATCAACAGCTCAACTTCTTCTAGCGACTCTGGTGGCTCGTCTGGCGGCGGAGGTGGCGGCTTCTCTGGCGGCGGCGGGGGTGGTGGCGGCGGTGGCGGATGGTAAAAACCACAAAAACCTCATCCGAAAACAGCCCTACCGAGTTTCTCGCCTTTATGTTATACTAATCCTATGTTAGACATCAACTTCATTCGCGAAAACCGCGCTTTAGTCGAAAAGTCCTCAAAAGAAAAAGGTTACCAAATCGACTTTGACGCTCTAATAAAACTCGATGATTCCCGAAAGTCCATTCTTCAGCAAACCGAAGAACTCCGCAAAGCCAAAAACGACAATGCCGCTAAACTAAAAGGCACAAAAGGCAAACCAGACAAAGCCCTCATCGAATCTGGTCGCCAAATCAAATCCAAATTAGCCACCATTGAAGTTAGCTTAGCCGAGCAAGAAGCCAAGCTAAAATCCGCCCTAAAGTCCGTTCCTAATATCATCTTTGACGACGTCCCACTTGGTGGCGAAGAGTGTTCTGTTGAGGTCAAAAAATGGGGGAACAACAAAACAGAAGGCCCCGACCACCTCGATTTCGCCACTTCTCGTAACTGGGTCGATTTCGAACGTGGCGCCAAAGTCGCTGGAGCCAAGTTCTACTACCTAAGGGATGGGCTTGCCCTTCTCGAAAACGCCCTGCTTCAATTTGGCATTCAAAAAGTCCTCGAACACGGCTTTACTTTTATGACTGTTCCAGACCTCGTTTCCTCTAAAGTCCTCGAGGGCTGTGGCTTTAATCCTCGCACCTCTAACCAGTCCGACGAATACTACGTCGAAGGCGAAGACCTTGCTCTAATCGCAACCGCCGAAATGCCACTTACTGGCTATCACATGGACGAAATACTCGATGAAAACAAACTCCCACTGCTATACGCTGGCTATTCCGCTTGTTTCCGTAAAGAAGCTGGCGCCTACGGCAAATACACTCGCGGTCTTTTCCGCGTTCACCAGTTCAACAAGTTAGAAATGTATGCCTTCTGTCTCCCAGAACAATCCAAAGAAATCCACGAAAAAATCTTGCACATAGAAGAAGACATCTGGCAATCTCTCAATATCCCGTATCACATCATCAATATTGCTGCTGGCGATCTAGGCGCTCCTGCCGCCAAAAAATACGACCTCGAATATTGGTCGCCCGTCAACCAAAAGTACCAAGAACTTACTAGCTGCAGCAACTGTACCGATTTTCAAGCCAGAGCCGTTAACTGCCGCGTTCGTCGCAAAGATGGCTCGCTAGATTTTGTCCACACACTAAACGGTACTGCCATTTCTCTAGCCAGAGCCATGGTTGCCGTCATCGAAAACTATGCCAAAAAAGACGGTAAACTTATCGTTCCAACCGTTCTCAAACCTTATCTTAATAACAAGGAGGAATTATAAATGATTAGCAAAGTCGATATTTCAGGGTCCAACTATCACATCGAAGACAACTTCAAAAAATACGCCACCAAAAAAATTTCCAAGCTCGATCGCTACCTTCCTCGTGGCCATAAAAAAGATGTAGTAGCTAAAGTTGTCGTTACGCAAGCCACACGCGACCACGGCGACAAATTTGAGATTTCTGCAGCTATGGAAATCCCAGGTGGTAAAGTTATCTCCGCCAAAGACGCCTGCTCAAACCTCTACGCTGGCATCGACATCATCGAAGCTAAGCTCACTGGGCAAATCCGCCGCTTCAAACTCGAGCAAACTCCACATCTAAAGAAAGAAAAACGTGGACTCAAAGGTTTGTTTGGACGTCGATAATATGCTAAACTCATAAAGATAATAATTCCGTGGAGCACCGTAATGCCGAAAGCAGAAAAACTCAAAACCCCTAAGAAAACCAAAGAAAAGAAGCCCTCCGACAAGCTTGCCGACAAAACCGCCCTTGACAAGTTCCTTCAAGGCATTTTTGGCGACGCTCAGAAAAAAACCCTTCGTCGTCTTTACAAAAAAGCTCAAGAAATAAACGCCCTCGAGCCTAAATATCAAAAAATGTCCGACGAAGAGCTCTCCGACCAACCTTCCATTCTCAAAGAAAAACTCAAGAAAAAGTCCCTAAACGACATCTTGCCAGACACCTTCGCTCTCTGTCGTGAAGTTACCAACCGCGTCCTTGGTATGCGCCCGTACGACGTTCAACTTATCGGCGGTATAGTTCTCCATGAAGGCTCCGTCGCCGAAATGAAAACTGGCGAAGGCAAAACCCTTGTGGCGTTACTGCCTGCCGTCCTTAATGCTCTCGAAGGCAAAGGAGTCCACGTTGTTACCGTCAATGACTATCTCGCCCAACGTGACGCTGGTTGGAATGGTCCTGTTTATGATTTTCTTGGTCTATCTGTCGGCGTCATCATCAACAACGCCTCATTCGTCTACGACAAAAATTTTACCAACGCCGAACATGCCGACGAACGCTTCCGTCACCTCAAGCCAGCCACCCGTAAAGAAGCTTATGCAGCCGATATCACCTATGGCACCAACAACGAGTTTGGCTTCGACTATCTGCGCGACAACATGACCTCAGAAACCAAATATCTTCGCCAGCGCGAACTCAATTTTGCCATTGTCGACGAAGTCGACTCTATCCTCATCGACGAAGCTCGCACCCCTCTTATCATCTCCGCCCCAGCTGGCGACAACCCCGAAGCTTACTATCAATTCGCTAAAGTTGCATCTCGTCTCGACAAAGACGATTATGTTCTTGATGAAAAACACCGTTCTGTTACCCTCACTGACAAAGGTGTCGAAAAAGTCGAACAAATCCTTGGCGTAAAAGAGCTATACTCCACCAAACACACCCGCCTTGTTTATCACATGGAGCAAGCTTTGCGCGCCGAAGTCCTCTTTAAGCGCGATAAAGACTATGTGGTTACCAACTCTGGCGAAGTTATCATCGTCGACGAACACACTGGCCGCCTTATGCAAGGCCGTCGCTATAACGAAGGGCTTCATCAGGCCATCGAAGCCAAAGAAGGTGTCGCCGTAAAACAAGAGTCCATGACTCTGGCCACCATCTCTTTCCAAAACTTCTTCCGCCTCTACAAAAAACTTTCTGGCATGACTGGCACCGCCTTCACCGAAGCCGAAGAGTTCCAGCAAATCTACGCCCTAGACGTTATTCAAATTCCACCCAATCGCCCCATCATTCGTGTCGATAAAGACGACCTCATCTTCAAAACCGAAGCAGGCAAGTTCCGCGCCATCGCCCGCGAAGTCAAAAAATACCACGACCGTGGGCAGCCAGTGCTCATTGGCTCCGCTTCTATCGCCAAAAATGAGCAAATTGCATCTTACCTAGACGAAGCTGGCATTCCTTATGAAATCCTCAACGCCAAAAACAACGAACGTGAAGCCGCCATCATCGAAAAAGCAGGAGAAAAAGGTGCTGTCACCCTTGCTACCAACATGGCAGGACGTGGTACCGACATCAAACTCGGCCCAGGCGTTAAAGAGCTCGGTGGTCTTGTCGTCATCGGCTCCGAGCGTCACGATTCTCGTCGAGTCGACAACCAGCTTCGCGGGCGTGGCGGCCGTCAAGGCGACCCTGGCACCACTCAGTTCTTTGTTTCTTGCGAAGACGACCTCATGCGTATTTTCCAAGGCGAACGCGTAGCTATGCTTATGTCTCGTCTTGGCGTCGACGAAGACACTCCCATCCAAACCAAATCTATTTCCAAAACTCTAGAAAACGCTCAAAAGAAAATCGAAGGCTTCAACTTCGATTCACGCAAGAACGTCGTCCAATACGACAACGTCATTAACCGCCATCGCAAGGTTGTCTATGCCATGCGTCGTAAAATTCTCGAAGGCGCCGACATCCGCCCCGAAATCAATCGCCTCATCAAAGACGCCGCTAGCTCTCTCACCATCGAAAGCTCACGCATCAACAAACGTTTCAAAGACCAATTTCTAGCCGTTTTTAATACTCTCGACAGTGATCTTGTAGAAGAAATTGGCTTGCTGCGCAAAGAAAAAGACCGCGCTCATCTTGCTCAAGTCGCCATAGAAGAAGCCTACTCAAGAAAAGAAGCCGAAATTGGCTCCGACATCATGCGCAAACTCGAGCGTGATGTCTACTTGCGTGTTCTTGATGCTCTCTGGATGCAACACCTCGAAAACATGCAACATCTCCGCGAGGGCATCCATTGGCGCTCCGTTGGCCAACGCGACCCTCTCGTCGAATATCGTTCCGAATCTCAAAAGCTCTTTGATAATCTCGAACGCAATCTCCGTGAAGAAGTTTTACGCGTACTCCTAAATCTCACTAAACAAGAAGCTGCCCTTCCCGAAAACAACGACGAAGAATACGACAGTGAGCTTACCAAAATGGCCGAAACCGCCACCGAAAAAGGCGTCAATGAAATCTCCGCAGGCGATAAAAACCTCGACAGCGAATTCAGAAAAGACAATACTAAAAAACATTCTGGCCCCAACACTAACGCCAACACCGCACGCAACAAAAACAAGAAAAAGCGCAAACAGCAACGCAAAAATAGAAGAAAATAGGCGTGCGTCACTACGTAGAGGAAATTACTCTAAAGTCTGGCGCCAAAGGCTTACTCATCAATGTACCTGGCGCCAGCGTCATGTCCACCCGCGTTCATTTTCGGGGCGGATTGCGCTACTGTAAAAAAACTTCCCTATACGAAATAGCTCACGTCGTGGAGCATCTATCGTTTGGCGCCAACAGCAAGCACAAGTCCGAAGCCGAATACGAAGCCGAATTTACCAAAAACGGCGCCTATCACAATGCATGGACTTCCGACTCGTCTATTTGCTACGAAACCGAATGTGCCGACTTTGAATGGGAGCGCATCCTAGAACTCAAACGCCTCGCCATCACCGAGCCACGTTTTAACGACATCGAATTACGCAGCGAAAAAGGCAATGTCCGTTCCGAACTTAACGGCTATCTCAATGAATATCCACGCTTACTTTGGCCGCGCTTGCAACAGGCTATCGGCGAAAACGTCGAAAATCTTGCCGAACGCATCAAAACGCTTCAAAATATCGAGCTTCGTGACATTCGCGAACATTATCGTCGCACTCACACTGCCAAAAACATGCGTTTCGTCATCGCAGGCGCACTCGGCTTTTCTCGTCGCCACAAAATCATCAAAATCCTCAACAGCTGGAATCTCAAAGAAGGCGAACGCCTCGAGGCCCCACTTGACGATTTGCATTCCTCTGATCCCATCCTCATTCGTCGCAAAGACGCCTCCAATCTCACCTTTGGCTTCTCTTTTATTACGCCCAGACGCTTTGACCCAGCTTGCTCCATTGCTATTGGTTGTCTCAATCATATCCTCACTGGCACCATGTCCTCCAAAATCCTTGGTGAAGCCCGTCGACGTGGTTTGCTTTACGACATCACCTCCTCACTTAACCTCGACGAAACCAAGACCTCGTGGGATTTTGACGGCGAAGTCGACCCCGAAAATGCCGAAGAACTTTTTTCGCTCATCCACGATGAAATCGCCAAAGTCCTTTCTGGCGAAATCAGCGAAGAAGACATTTCGGCAGCCCGTAGCTACAACCTTGGGCGCTTCCAAATGTCCGCCCAAACTGTTGGCAGCCTTGCCGACTTTTATTCCGAAGAATACTTCAAGGCCGACGAAATCGTAAACTTTGCCAAAATCCCCGACATCGCCCGTACTGTCGACAAAACCGAAATCATCGAACTTGCTCGCGAACTAATCGACTCCAACATCTCCGCTCTCGTAACCGTAGGCTCTTGCGAAAAATCACTTATCTCCTCCCTGGCTGCCAAACTAAAGTTTTAGAGCTACCCCACAAAATCAAAACCGCCTCGTTATGTTATACTATTTACATGAATATCCTCATCTTAGGTTACGGAATCGAAGGTAAATCCGTCGAAAATTACTTTAAGCACCAAACTACCTTAAAACCCACCGCCATAGACATTCTCGACCATTTCCAAAAGGAAGAACTCCTCTTTAAGGATTTCTCCAACTACGACCTTATCTTCCGCACTCCCAGCATCCCACCCAAATTCATTCCCGCCCCAGAAGAAAAAATCACTTCCGTCACCAAATATTTCTTCGACAATTGCCCCTGCCCCATCATTGGCGTTACAGGCACCAAGGGTAAAGGCACCACCTGTACCATAATAAAAGATATATTAACAGAAATTAGCGTTCACAAACAAGCAAGCCCAAACGTCTATTTATTAGGCAATATCGGCACGCCAGCCCTCGACATTCTGCCAAAGCTCAAAAAAACCGACATCGTCATCTACGAACTTTCTAGCTTTCAGCTCTGGGACCTAAAAAAATCCCCTAGCATTTCCGTCGTCCTTCGTCTCGAGCCCGACCATCTTGATGTCCACGAATCTTTTTCCGAATACTTACAAGCCAAACAAAATATCGTCAATTTTCAAACTAAAAGTGACTATTGTATCTTTTTTGGCCCCAACAAAAACACTCAAAATCTCGTTCAAGAAACTCCCGCCAAAAAGCTCCCCTACCCCTGTAAAACAGTTCTTTTGAACGCGGATGAAACTTCCGAAAAAACAAGCATCCTAAGCGCCATCTTAAGCCATCTTCAGGTCCCAGGCAACCACAACCGCGAGGACGCCGAAGCCGCCCTACTCGCTTCGTACGCATACTCCAAAAAATACCAATCATTTTCGGGCAATTTCTCCTCTTTCCTAAAAGCCTTTCAGCCCGAGCTTTCGTCTGCTCTCAAAAACTTCCGTGCCCTTCCGCACCACATCGAGTTCGTCAGGGAACTAAACAGCGTCAAATATTACGACGATTCCTTTTCCACCGTTCTACCTTCCCTCGAAGCCGCCCTCAATGCTTTTCCAAGCTCGCCAATTGTTCTTATTGCTGGCGGCAAAGACAAAGGCTTTGACTTAGCTCCAGCTAAACAATTAATTTTTAGTCGCCACAACCTTATAAAAGCCGTGCTCATTGGCGAAATTGCGCCAAAACTTGCCCAAGGCGAAGACCCACAAAAATACGTTCACTGCGGTACCGATTTTGAACTAGCCATAAAAACCGCCCAGCGCCTAGCCGAATCATACCTAAATACCGCCGAAGCCAATTCCGACACCTGTCTCATCGATGCCAAACCCAAAATCACTCCACCTGTCGTTTTGCTAAGTCCTTGCGCATCGTCGTTTGATATGTTCCAGTCCTACAAACAACGTGGCGACATTTTCAAAAAAATAGTTAACAATTTAAGCTAGCATGGAAGATCTCCAAAACTCCCTCTCCAAATTAGAAGCTGCCCTTTCCGAATCTTGGGCCAAACTCTCGCTCCCCCAAAAAATCGCCAAGCTCCAAGCCCTCGAGTCCGAAATCGCCAAGCCAGAACTATGGAACAACCCCACTCGCGCCAAGGCCAAACACTCCGAATTTGCACACTTATCAAGCGAAATAGAACCTTGGCAACTCTTACATGCCCAAATTTCCGACCTTTCCGAACTCATTACTCTCGGCGGCGAAGATTTAAAGCCCGAAATATCCGACCAACTTTCTGCCATGTGGCAAGAATACACTCGTCTCAAAAAAATCCTTCGCTTTACTGGAAAATACGACTCTCTCGGTGCCATTATGCGCATCACTGCAGGCGTAGGTGGCACCGAAGCCATGGATTGGGCATCTATGCTCGAGCGTATGTATTTGCGCTTCTTCGAAAAAAACCACTTCAAGCCCAATCTTATCGAGCGCATCCCAGGCGAAGAAGCGGGCATCAAAACCGCCGTCTACGAAATCGAAGGCTCAAACGCATACGGAACGCTCAAGTCCGAACACGGCGTACATCGTTTAGTCCGTCTCTCCCCCTTTAACGCCGACAATCTCCGCCAAACTTCCTTTTCGCTAGTCGAGATTCTCCCCATCATTACCACAGACCCCACCATCACCATCAACGAAAAAGACTTACGCATCGACGTCTACCATTCGGGTGGACACGGCGGTCAATCCGTCAACACAACCAATTCCGCCGTTCGTATCACCCATTTACCCACTGGTATTGCCGTAGCCATCCAAAACGAACGCTCTCAACTCCAAAACAAAGAAAAAGCTCTAGAAATCTTACGCGGCAAACTCGCCCAAATGAAGCTCGAGCAACAAGCCGAGTCAATCGACAAACTTCGCGCTGGCGAATCTGCCAAATGGGGTCAACAAATCCGCAACTACATCCTTCAGCCATACCAACTCGTCAAAGACACTCGTACCAAATACGAAGAAAAAGACGCTGCTAAAGTTCTAAATGGCGAAATCTCAGGCTTTATTGACGCCTTCCTCGACTAAACACAAAAGCTACACGGCCCAAAAAATATTGTTATCTAACATGATTATGCTATAATAAAAACATGATTTTGCTCGACCGCGTCACTAAAATCTACCCAGGAGACAAGCATCCCGCTCTAGACGAAGTCTCCCTGCATATCGAACCAAACGATTTTGTTTTCCTAGTAGGTAAATCTGGCGCTGGCAAGTCCACCCTTATCAAAATGATTACCAAAGAAGAAAATCCTTCCTCTGGCAAAATCGTTGTTGGCGGCATCGACCTAGACTACGTTAAATATCGTCATATTCCTCACTACCGTCGTCGTCTTGGTGTCGTTTTTCAAGATTTTAAACTCCTGCCACGTCGCACCGTCTATGAAAACGTCGCTTTTGCCCTCGAAATCGCTGGTATGTCCTCCAGGGAAATCAAACACACCGTTCCAAAGGTACTCGAACTCGTCGGGCTTCTAGATCAAGCTGACAAATTTCCCGCCCAACTCGCTGGTGGTCAACAGCAAAGAGTTTCAATTGCCCGCTCGGTAGCTCGCCAACCCAAAATCCTCATTGCCGACGAGCCTACTGCCAACCTAGACAAAGCCACATCCACCGAAATCATCACCCTTCTTCAAAAAATTAACGATTTTGGCACTACGGTGCTAGTTACTACTCACAACGAAAACATCGTCAACAACCTTGGCAAACGTGTCATCACTCTCAAAAATGGGCGCGTAGTTGCCGACCAAAAAACCCATGGCATCTACAAACTCGATGGTGAACCAGAAACCTTATTCGACGCTCGCCCCAAAGCCCCAGGCTACAATTTCCACCCCCAAGCCCCTACCACCCCCATCCGCATCGCCACTTCTCCAAAACCAAGGTCCGCTCCAAAGCTCTCCAAAACTCCCGAAAAAGGAAAGAAAGCTAAAAAGGTTCTCTAATGTCAAGTTCCGCCGATAAAAAAATCACCAAAAAACATCTTCGCACGCTCACTAAAAACGGCCGCACCAAAGTTTTTCGTAGCACTCGCCGAGTTCTTAAATATGGCGCTATCAACTTCGGGCGCAATATTTGGCTTTCCACCGCCGCCACCCTCGTCATGACCATCACTCTCGTCGTTCTCTCTATTACTCTTGTCGCTTCTGTGGTTCTGTCCGAAACTGCCGACGCCATGCGCGATCGCATCGACATCACCATCTTCTTCAAACCAGGCACCTCCATAGAGGACCTAAATACCATGAAAGAATCCATGCTCGCCCTCGAAAACGTCAAATCTGCCGAAGTTCGCACATCCGAAGAAGAATATACCAACTTTCTCGCTGAAAACGCTGACAACACTCTCCTCATAGAAACTCTCGAAGACCCCGACATGGACATGCGCTCCACTATGATTTCCACCATGCAATCCACCATGCGTCTCAAAGTCCACGACACCAAAAATCTCAATTCCATCAAAACCCTTGTTGCTTCCGACATCAACTTCGTTAAGCATATCGACGCATCCGAAGAGCCCACTTACGACGTCAACCAAGCCGAAATCGCCACCATCACCAAATGGGCAGAAATCGCCCGTTCTGGAGGCTTAATTCTTTCCGCAGTTTTTCTTACTATTTCCGTACTCGTCATCTTCAACACCATCCGCATGGCTATCTTCTCTCGTCGTGAAGAAATCTACATGATGAAACTCGTCGGCGCCGACCGCAACTTCATTCGCGGCCCATTCCTTGTTGAGGCTCAACTTTCTGGCATTGTTTCTGGCCTTCTTGCCAGCGGTATCAGCTATTTCGGCTTTAGGTTTCTCGAACCCAGATTGTCAAACTACGGCATCAACGTCGCCACTGTGTCTAACATCATCAGTTCCAACCGCCTAGTTCTCGTCATTTTAGCCATGGTCCTCGCAGGCATGATAATAGGCACCATTTCTGCACGTCTCGCCGTCCACAAATACATGCGCTCCACCGCCAAATAACCTTTTCTCTTGCATTCTTCTCCAAAAAGTATTACCATAATAATATGGTAATACTTAAAAGAGTTAAACTCATTGCTCTTTCGCTCGTGCTAATAGTAGCCAGTTGTTTTCTTATTACTAAAACACAATCAACCACTGTCTTTGCCGTAGACTATTGTGTTACCGACGAGTGTCGCGCTGCCGCCGAAGCCGAAGCTCGCGCTCGCGAAGCCGCTCGCCAAGCCGCCGCCGCCGCCGAAACTCTCGAACAAGTCGTACAAGGCCTAGAGCTAGAAATCTATGCCCTCGAAGCCAAAATCCGCTCCAACGAAGCCGTCGCCGCCGACCTCGCCCTTCATATCCAAGAAAACACCGATAAGCTCAACGTCCAAAAAGCCGCCCTTGCTTCGCTTCTGGTCGACAATTATTTCGAAGCCGAGCCAGACACCATCATGCTCCTAGCAGGCTCAAACAGCATCTCCGACATCTCCGAAAAGCAGGCTCGCGCCGAAACCATCAAACAGCAAATCAACCTTAGCGCCAAAAACATCAAAGCCGTCAAACTCGAGCTAGAAGAACAAAAAGCCGAAGTCGATCGCATTCTAGTCGACCAAAACAATCAAAAACAAGTTATTGCCGAAAAGCGTGCCGAACAAAATCGTCTCATCGCCGAATATCAACAGAACGCAGCTGCCTTTTCCGCCGAGGCCGAAGAAGCCCGCCTCGTTAAAGAAAAGGAAATAGCCGAAGAAATTGCCCGCCTAAACAGCCAAGGTGTCGCCGCCTTCGGCATCAACACTTACCCATATCAACACGATTGTCCGCATAAAAATCTTTGGTATTCAACTCAATGGGGTTATGTTTGCCAATGTACGTCGTATGCCGGCTACAAAGCTTACGAACATTGGGGTGTTTACATCGCCTATTGGGGCAATGCCTATTCTTGGGACGAATCCGCCGTAGCTCGCGGCTATCGTGTCGACCGCTCTCCAGCCCCCTACACCATCGCCGTTAGCAACTCTGGAGCTTGGGGTCATGTCATGTGGGTCGAAAGCGTCAATGCCGATGGCACCATCAACCTCTCCGAGTACAACAACAGCTACTCAGCCATGAGCCACTTACCTGGCGATTACGGCTACCGTTCTGGCGTTTCCACGGCGGGTCTCGTATTTATTCATTTCGACTAGCTCACTTTTCTCACCTATTGTGCTAAAATATACAATATGAGCAGAACCGAGTGGAAAAGCAAAAAAATCAATCTTGGTAGCGCTATTATCGCCTGCGCAGTTACTTTTGTTATTGGTATTATTCTTTCGGCCAATTGGGGTACTTACGCTCCGTTTCTAGGCGGCAAAATATCTTCCAGCTCCATCTCTTGGTCTGGCCTCAACGAGGTCTATTCCAGCCTCGTTGCCAATTATGACGGCGAGATTGACAATTCCGCCATCGTCGAAGGCGCCAAAAAAGGACTCGTCGACTCCGTTGGCGACGCTTACACCGTCTTCATGACCAACAAAGAAAGCCAAGAGTTCGAGAAATCACTTCATGGCGATGTCGGTGCTGGCGTAGGTATAGAAATGGGCCTACGTGATGGCTACGTACGTGTCCTACGCACCCTGCCAGACAACCCAGCTCGCAAAGCTGGCATTCTTGCTGGCGACATCATCTATAAAGTCAACGAGGAAGACGTCTATATGCTCTCAACCGAGGAAGTCGCTAATAAAGTTCGCGGCACTGCTGGCACCGAAGTAACCGTCACGGTCGTTCGCGACGGTGAAGAAAAATCTTTCGAACTCGTGCGTGAGGCCATCAATAACGTCTCGGCCTACGTCGACTACAAATCAAAAAACACCGCCGTCATCACCGTTACGCGCTTCGACACCGATACAGGCGTCTTAGTTCAAAGTTTTGCAAACGAAATTCTAAACAAAGGCACTCAAAAAATCATTCTCGACCTCCGCAGTAATGGCGGCGGATATGTTAGCGCCGCTCGCGATCTCTTATCTCTTTGGTTAGATGGCGAAAAAATCCTCATTCAAAAGTCCAAACACTCTAAAGCCGACGACATAACTTATTCTCTAAAAGGCAATGCTCTCTTTGCCAACACCAAAACTGTCATCCTAGTCAACAACAACACTGCCTCAGCCTCCGAAATAGTAGCTGGCGCTCTTAAAGACTACAACAAAGCCACCATCATCGGAGAAACTACTTTTGGAAAAGGCGTCGTCCAAACCATGCTCGACTTATCTGGCGGCACCATGCTCAAAGTTACCACCGCACACTGGTATACTCCACTTGGCAACACTATCAGCGGCATCGGCATCGAACCAGACATCGAAGTAGTCAACACCTACGAAGACACCAATCACTCTCGCGACCCGCAAATGAACGCCGCTCTTGAATACTAAATGTCTCTTGTGCTATAATTGCCATAGTGAAATCTATCGTACACACCGATAACTCCGTTTATTTTTTCGTCGCCTTTATGCTGGGGTTAGTTTTTGCACTCTGTCTAAAATACATGCCTCGTACCTACGCCGAAAACAACATTGCAGATAATTCCATGCACTCATCAGAAGCCTCAGAAAAATTCATCACTATTTACGACAGTGCCACCAGCGATAAAAAAACCGTCAAGTCCACCGCCGCCACCGTGTCCGAACTACTATCTCGTCTCAAAATCTCCCTCAGCCCCACCGATTCAATCTCACCCTCACTTGATACCCCAATCGACGCCGACCATTTCTTTATCAACATCTACCGCTCGCGCCCTGTCCTCATTATTGATGGCCTCACACAAAAGCTCGTTAATGTTTCCAGCTACGACCCACGCGCCATCATTCGCTCCGCTGGTTTTACACTCTACGACGAAGATTCCGTTGAGCCTCTCACTTCTACCAATTTCCTCGAAGTAGGCGTTTCTTCTGTTTACGAAATCATTCGCGGCGTTGGCACCACTCTCACCCTCGAAGAAGACCTCAATTTTTCCACCGAGACCATTCGTGACTATCAACTTCCAGTTGGATCCGAAGAAGTTCGTCAACTTGGTGAACTTGGCAAAATCCGTCGAGTTTATTCCGTCAAAACCGTCGACGGCCAAGAAGTCGAACGACAACTCATAGAAGAAACCGTTCTTCGCCAACCAGTTACTCGTATTGTCGCCATCGGCACCGCCATCACCAACGCGTCGCCACTTACTGCGTCCATGGGGCGCAACCGCTACACGTCCAAAAACCTTACTGGCACCCTTGTCGAACGTCAAGAAACCTACTACGATTTGCCCATGTCTGGCGTAATGGGTTTCTGTGGCCAAAGCTCCTACTCTGTCCGTTCCGACGGAGTCAAAGTAGACCAAGACGGTTACGTAATTATAGCCGCCAACTTATCCCGCTATCCACGTTGCTCTATCGTCGAAACTTCCCTTGGCCTTGGCAAAGTCTACGACACTGGTTCTTTCGCCACCACAAACCCCGAACAATTCGATATCGCCACCGATTGGTCTAACCGCAACGGAGTTTAGCTATGGTGCTCCAAAACCAAAAATCCTTAGGTCAAAACTGGCTTAAAGACCGCCCCACTCTCGAAAAAATCGCCAGCTTAGCTTTTTGCACCGCAGATTTATGCGTAGAAATCGGCCCAGGATTAGGCACGCTCACTTCTAGCTTACTTCGCCGTTTCCCAAAAGTCCTTGCTATCGAATTCGACCCAAAACTCGCTCAAAACCTCCCTGCTAGCTTCCCTGGCAAAAATCTCACTGTCATAAATCAAGACGTTCTAAACTACGATTTTTCTAACATCACCGAACCGTACGTTGTAGTAGGAAACATCCCCTACTACATCACTACTCCCATCATCAAAAAGCTCCTTCTACTCAGCAACCACCCGCTCAAAATCGTCTTGCTCGTTCAAAAAGAGGTTGCCGAAAAACTTGCCGCCAAAACCTTAGACGTGCCATCTTCTTCTCTCTCCCTCTTCGTAGATTGTTACGCAAAAGCTTCACTCGGCCCCATTGTTCCCAAAACTCTATTTACGCCCATACCCAAAGTTGATTCTCGCGTACTTATCCTTACCCCACACAAAGCTCCCCTAACTTCAAACGAAGTCCTCTCTTTCATTAAATCCTGTTTCGTTACTCCACGCAAAAAACTTTTATCCGTCCTGCCCAGAGTTTCCAACTGCTCCAAACAAACTTGCGAGTCCGCTTTGTCCTCGCTTAACCTTTCTCATGATGTACGTCCAGGCAATCTCACTCTTGCCAACTACGCCAAGCTTGCACAAATTCTCAAAAAACGTTAAACTATTAGTAACTATATAGGAGAGACAAAATGAACCCAGATCAAAACACACCGCAAACCAATGGCTTCAATCCAGCCGCCGCTGCAGCCCCCAATCTTTCTCCTGCACCTAACCCCAGTGTCCCAGAAACTCCTGCCATGCCTCCAGCAGACTCGTCATTTCCGCCCGATGCTCCCACCATTGACCCCTCTCTCCTAGCTCAAGCCATCAACGACGTCCCCGAAGAAGCGGCCGCCACTACTCCTGCTGCCCCCTCTGCCGTTTCTCTCGACAATCTTGCCGAATCGGATGCCTCAGACTCCACATCGGATACCTCCAACGATCTCTCCGCTTTCACTTCCGCCGCTCCTGCAGCCGAGTTTACAGACCAATCTACCGCCTCTAACCCAAACACCGCCGAAGCTCAAACCATCGACGAGCCGCAAAAACAAACCCCTTCTGTTGCTTTCAACGACCCCGCCCAGATGCCCGACAAACCTGCAGCCTACCAACCTAGCAAACCTTCACCCCTCGATAAGCTCAAAAAAATCAATCCTCTTATTCTTATTGGTGTTGGTGGCGCATTACTCATCCTCGCACTCATTCTTATAATTGCCTTTGCAGTCTAAATCAAAATGTCTCAGCCAAAAACCGTCTATCTTACCACAGCCATACCCTACGTCAACGGCGCTCCACATGTCGGACATGCTCTCGATTATTTACTAGCAGACGTTTATTATCGCTACCTAAAACAGCAGGGAATTAAAGTTCGTTTTCAAGCTGGCACCGATGAACACGGCAACAAAATCTGGGCCAAGGCCCACTCCGCAAACATTCCCGTAGCCAAATACGTCGCCGACAATTCCACCAAATTTCGTCAGTTCATTTCCGCTCTAGATGTTCATCCCACCGATTTTATCCGCACTTCAGATAACAATCACGTCAAAAGGTGCCAAGCTATCTGGCAAAAACTTCTTCCTCACATCTATCCTGCCACATACCAAGGTTGGTATTGCTCTGGGTGCGAAAGTTTCATTACCGACAAAGAATACACCGAACATCAAGGCGTTTGTCCCGACCATCAAACCCCCTACGAGCGACTCTCCGAAACCAACTACTATCTTCGCATCTCCGATTTTAAACCCCAAATCGAAAAGGCAATTAGCTCTAACGCCCTCACCATTTTACCAGAGTTCCGCAAAAAAGAAGTCCTAAAACTCCTTGCCGATTCTCCAGACGTTTCCATTTCTCGCCCCAAAAAGAACCTTTCTTGGGGCATCCCAGTCCCAAACGACGATTCTCAAGTCATGTACGTCTGGATTGATGCACTTTGTAACTATCTCACCGTTCTAGGCTACCCAGATTCTGACATTTCAAGCTACTGGCCCGCCGATGTCCAATTTGTAGGCAAAGACATTCTACGCTTCCACGCCATCATCTGGCCGTCCATTCTCCTAGCCCTAGATTTACCACTCCCCAAAGTCATCCTCTCTCACGGTCACGTTCTGTCAAACGGGCAAAAAATGAGTAAATCCCTAGGGAACGTCATCGACCCTCTGGATATTCTCCAAAAATATGGCCTTTCCCCCTTTCGTTACTTCTTCTTGCGCCATATCGACACTTTTGCCGATTCCGATTTTACTTGGGAAAAGTTCAACGCCGCCTATTCTGGCGAGCTTGCAAACGACCTTGGCAACCTAGTCCAACGTCTTGCTGTCCTCGCCACCAAAAACCAAATTACCCTCCCAGAGAGCCTCCTCAAAGAAACACAAACCTATCGCAATTCAACCTATGACGCTCTTATGTCCACTTTTAATTTCACCAAAGCCTTTGACTACCTGTGGGAAGAAATCCAAAACCTTAACAAAGAAATAAATGACCGCGCTCCGTGGACTGTCGCCAAAACCGACCCACTTGCCGCCCAAACCATCCTCATAGAGCTGATTATTTCACTCCTCAAAATCAATCGCCTGCTCGAGCCTTTCCTACCAGACACCTCCGCCAAAATCTCATCTATCTTTTCCAAAACCATCACAGTTCCTCAACCCCTTTTTCCAAAATCATAACTCACTATGATAAGCTAGCCTATAAACAAAATGGTTTTTCTAAACATCAAAAAATCCCCGATTTCTCGGGGATTTTTACCTATGCTACTTTTCTTCTGCAAGCTGGCTAGAAATGTCCGAGAGGTAAAAACCTATCGTACCTGCCAAAACAGGGAAGAATACATAAATCAAAAGCGCGCTACCAATTCCGCCAAGCAACCCGCCTACGCTATCGGCCGCCGTTGGCAAAATCTGATACATCAACGCCATTGCTGGGTTTAGCATAAAGTTCTCAGAAAACCCAAAATAGTTATAAGACACAATATAAACCACAACCATAGCCAGCGCCATGCCACCGCCTACAATTGCGCCAAAAGCTAAAGAGTTTTTTCGGTACTGTTGAGCTCTCGCAAAGAAGAAGCCGACCATTGCTGCACCCATAGCTTCAATAGCTAGCACCTTCCAAAATGTTCCGTCCGCCACATCGGCCATTCCTGGAAGTTCCATGCCACTTTCGCTCGCACCCACAAAAGCACCCATAACAAGCGTAGCAAGCCAAGCACCTAAAATCTGCGCCAAAATATAAAGCACGCCACGAATTACTGACATTCTCCTTGTAGCCATCATGCCAACTGTGTTAATTGGGTTAAGATTTGCACCAGAAAGCTTATAAAACGCGACAGTTACAATTAGCACGAAAAACAGCATATAAAGCGGCTGATACAAACCAAGCGTTAACACAATCATCATTAAAATCATTGTACCAAGCGCTTCTGCCATCAAGGCTCCATACAGCTTTTTGTCTTTAAAGATAGTCAAAATTCCTTCCTGGCCTTCATACTTTTTTGCAAAAAAAGTCCTCCAAAACCCTGTTTTTTTCTTGCCAGGTTTTTCTTCTTTCTCATGTTTTTTAGTTTCTACAACCTTTTCGGCTTTTTCGGGTTTTTCTGCCTTTGTAGTCACTTCGGCCTTTTCAACCTCCTCAGCCTTCGCAGTAATTTTGGTTACTTTCTGTTCGGCTTCTGGTTTCTTGTCTTTTGGCTTCTTTCCTGATTTTTTCGATTTAGCCATAAACCTCCTTAGTTATTATTAAGTGGATTATAGCACGACTATGCTATAATTGTAAAATAAAAGGAGAATCATGGCAGTTATAGTCACCAAAGACGAGGACGACAATGTCGCATTAAGCGAAAAAATCAACGCCGACCTGCGCGAAAAAATGTCGCGCACCCAAAACAATCAAAACGACACCCCCGATTTTGGCGAACCGTCCGAATACCTCGAAAACTACACCAAAACCAATCGCTTCACTTGGGTTTGGTTCGTCCTTATCATTCTCGCCCTAATTGCCCTCGTCTTTTTTATTCTTCTCTAATCTTTATCTAGTGCTATAATATATATAATATGTCAAAGCTAGAAGATTTACGTCTCGAACTCAAAAATCTCGGGGCAAAATATGCCAAAATCAAATCTCTCCCCGCCTCCGAGCGCAAGGGCTACGGAGAACAACTCAACGCCCAAAAAGCTACACTTCTCGCCAAAATCAAAGCCCTTGAAGATTCCGCCGAGTCCGCCAAAGTTACCTCCATAGACCTTACCGCACCTTTTTCTTCCAACTCCTCTAACTCTCACTTTTCCAGTGGCACTATACACCCTCTTACCGTTGAGCTCGACCGCGTCGCCGAAATCTACCGCCTCATGGGCTTTAACGTCATCGAATCTCGTCAGCTCGACGACGAATTCCACATGTTCGAATCGCTCAACTTCCCAACCGACCACCCTGCGCGTGATGGCTACGACACTTTCCGCACCAGCGAAGGTTTCATTCCGCCCGCTCAAACATCCACCATGCAATATCGCGCGCTCACTCGTTTTCGTTCCAACCTAGACGCCATCGGGCACATCGCCGTCGCCATTCCAGGTCGCACCTTCCGCAATGAAGATGTCGATGCTACCCACGAGCACACTTTTTACCAATGCGAAGGTGTCTATGTTTCAAAAGATGCCAACCTCGGGCAACTTCTCTTTGTGCTTAAAACTTTCTTCGAAACTTATTACGGTCAATCTCTCCACATCAAAACTCAACCTGGCTTTTTCCCATTCACCGAACCATCCCTTGAGTTTCAAATCGAAAAACCCGCCTCGCTTGGGGGCAAGGGCGACGGTTGGCTCGAAATGTGCGGTTGTGGCATGATTCATCCCAATGTCCTTAATACCGCTGGCATCGACCCAAAAGTTTACAGAGGTTTTGCTTGGGGCGGCGGCATCGATCGTCTCATCATGCTTCGCTACGGCATCAACGACATCCGCTACCTAGAATCTGGCAAATTAGCATTTTTGAAGGAGTTCTAATATGAAAATCTCACTCAACGAAATCAAAAAGCTCGTCCCCATCTCCGTCCCCGACGACGAACTTCTCCATCTAATTGGCTCTCGTCTTGTCGAAGTGGAAAGCGTAGACGATTGGACCAACAAATTCAAAAAAATCTATGCTGTAAAAGTTCTTTCTGCTGACCCCATTGAAGGCACTCATCTTCATCTCTGTCACATCGACGCTGGCGCAAAGCTCAACGCCGAGGTCGACCCCTCTCATAGCGACTTCATTCAAGTCGTCTGTGGTGCGTCTAATGTCAAGGCTGGTATGCATGCCGTTTGGATTGCGCCAGGCGCCATAGTTCCAGCCACTTTCAACACTCCCGAACCTTTCAAAATTTCCTCTCGCAAACTCCGTGGCTACGACAGCTTTGGTATGCTTGCCGCCGCCGACGAGCTAAGCCTCGGCTCCGACCATACGGGCATTCTCTCGCTCGACCCTGCCACCGCCACCCCAGGCAAACTCCTCTCCGAACTCTTCGACTTGTCCGACAAAATCCTCGACATCGAAAACAAATCTCTCACCCACCGTCCCGACTGTTTCGGGCTTATTGGCTTTGCGCGCGAAGTTGCTGGCATTTTAGGCCAAAAGTTCACCGAACCAGCCTATCTTTCAACGTCATCACAAATCACCTCGTCCAAAGAACTCACCATCCACATCGCCAACCCTGCCCTTTGTCCACGCTATTCTTGTGCCGTATTTAATTTTGCCAAGCTTCCTCAAGACAACTCACCATATTTCACCGAAGAAAATCTTTTTCTCATCAAATCTGGCATTCGCCCCATTTCCCCCATAGTCGACCTCACCAATCGCCTCATGCTTTTCACTGGTCAACCTCTTCATGCCTTCGATTACGACAAATTTCTCACCGTCGGCGGTAGCAAAACCCCCAATATAACCATTCGCTCTGCCCGAGATAACGAAACCCTCACTCTTCTAGATGGCAAAACCGTCACGCTCACCTCACACGACATCATCATTTGTTCAAA
This sequence comes from Candidatus Saccharimonadota bacterium, assembly GCA_017404245.1. Classification (GTDB taxonomy): domain Bacteria; phylum Patescibacteriota; class Saccharimonadia; order Saccharimonadales; family Saccharimonadaceae; genus Nanosyncoccus. Next base: position 74,121 of record JAFRCT010000006.1, read on the forward strand.
TGATAACCCTGTTGCCCTTGCTGGCGCCATGGGCGGGCAATCCACTGCCATCGACGCTTCTACTGCCAAAATTATCCTCGAATCGGCTACTTTCAGCCTTTATAATCTTCGCAAAACCCAAATGTCTCACGGCATTTTCTCCGAAGCCATCACTCGTTTCACCAAAGGCCAGCCAGCTTCTCAAACTCTCCCAGTCTTACTTGAAGCCTCACGGCTCCTTAACCTAAAACCAACCATCTTGGTCGACTCATACCCCTCACCCGCCAGCCCATCGCCCATTCAAGTCAAGCCATCTTTTATCAACTCTTTGCTCGGCTCAAATTATTCACAAGAACTCATCAAAACCACCCTCGAAAACGTCGGTTTTAGCGTTAAATTGAGCGCGGATGAAACTTCCGAAAAATCTAACGATTTGCCCCTGTTAATTGCCCCTCCCGTTTGGCGCACCGACATCCACTTAAAAGAAGACCTCGCCGAAGAAATCGGCCGCTTACTTGGCTATGACAATCTCCCCCTCTCTTACCCTCTTCGCCCCTTCATCACCGCCACGCTCGACCCCATTCTAAATCTCAAATCCAAAATCCGTAATGTCCTTTCAAATCGCCTTGGTGCCAACGAAGTTCTCACCTACTCTTTTGTCTCGAAAGCCTTACAGCAAAAAGTTCGCGAACCAATATCCGACTCCTACCAAATTGTCAATTCCATCTCCCCCGAACTAGAATGTTTCCGCCAATCCATCACTCCTTCACTCCTCGACAAAATCCGTGAAAACCTCAAAGCTGGCTACGCCGACTTTACTCTCTACGAACTTAACCAAGTAACTCAAAAATCTCTCGGCCTAAACAATGAGGGAGTCCCCAACATGTCCACCCATCTCGGACTTACCACCTTTGGCGACTTTTATACTGCCAAGCATATTTTGCTTGAGCTTCAAAAATCTCTTGGCCTAAGCCTAGAAATCCGCCCCCAAGATTCCTCTACCTATCTCGAGCCACTCCATTCTGCCGCCATCTTCCTAGGCGAAGCCAAAATTGGCGAACTCGGCGAAATTCGTGAGCCTATCCTCAAAACTTTCAAGCTAAGCGAGCTAATCTCCGCCATTGAACTTTCGCTAGAGCCAATTCTTTCTGCTCGCCCCAAGCGCCAAGTTTCTATCAAACTCCCCAAGTTCCCCTATGTAAACCGCGATCTCACCACCAAAGTCCCAATCACCACTAGCTACAAATCAATCGAGTCCATCCTTAGCTCTACCATCTCCAACCTCCCCAATCTCATTTTTAACCTTCAACCAACCTCTATCTTCTCCCGCCCAAACGACTCTACCAAAAACCTGTCATTCCACCTTAGTTTTACGAACTCAGAAAAAACTCTCACCTCTTCTGAAATATCTGATATAATGAATCACATCACTAAAGCTCTCCAAGCGACTGGTGCGACAATCGTTTAGGTAGAATAAGGAGGTATATGGAAGAAAATATGTTAAAAACCAGCTGGAAACAGCGCGTCGTTATCGCCCTAGTTGCGGCCATCTTACTTGGCTCGTCGGTCGCTATCTATGTCGCCATCATACTCGGTGGCAACGTTGACTACACCAAAATGACCACCACCCAACTCGAGACTGCCTACGAAAAAGCCTACGAAGAAATAAACACCTATGCTTCGACTCTCTCCGCTCAACATTTTAACAATCTCCTCTCTTACAAATCAAACGTCAAAGCCTTCAATAAAAACACCGCTAACGACAACGGGGTTACTTCAAAAGACCTCAAAGAAGGTGACGGTGAAACCGTTACCTCAAATAACTATTCCGCCTATTATATCGGTTGGTGTTCCGACGAAACCGTCTTTGACTCTTCGTTCGACAATTACGAATCCCCTACTGCCCTCAAGGCCCCCATCTCCGTTGAGCCTAGCTCCCTTATCGAAGGTTGGTATCTCGGCACCGAAGGCATGAAAATCGGCGGCGTCCGCGAAGTTACCATCCCAGGTGCTCTCGCCTATGGCGACACTTATGAAATCTGTGGCGGCTACAACACTCCACTCAAATTTATCATTTACACCTTCCCGCGCGACGAACATCTAAGCGAGCTAAACACCAAGCTCAATAATATCTACTCCGCCCTCGCTTCAGCTTATGCCGCCAGCTACTCTAATTCCAGCTCCACGCCAATCGACTACTCCGAATATTCCGACACCGAAACCACTTCCGAGGACGAAACCAAGGAATAGTTACGTGGGTCGCCCATCTTTCTTCTTCTACGACCTCGAAACTTCTGGTCTAAGTGCGTCCGACGACCGCATTATGCAATTTGCTGGCCAGCGCACCAATCTCAGCCTCAAACCCATTGGCGAACCAGTTAACTTTTTGGTGCGTCTAGCCGATGATACCCTCCCCGCCCCCACCGCCATTCTCACCACAGGCATCACGCCTCAAAAAACTCTCGAGCAGGGAATCACCGAATCCGAGTTAGCGCATATTCTTTCTCACGAGATTTTTCGCCCCGACACCATTTCGCTCGGATTCAACTCTGTCCGTTTCGACGACAAATTTATTCAACACCTTTTTTGGCGCAACTTCTACGACCCATACGAATGGCAATGGCGCGACGGTCGCAGTCGTTGGGATATGTTAGACGTAGTTCGTATGACTCGTGCCCTCCGTCCCGAAGGTATCAACTGGCCCGTTACCGACGACGGCAAACCCACTAATCGCCTCGAGCTCATTACCAAACTTAATGGCATTTCTCACGAATCCGCCCATGACGCTCTCTCCGACGTTAATGCCCTCATTGGCGTTACTAACCTCATTAGCAAAAAACAGCCCAAATTATTCGAATTTCTCTTCAAAATGCGCGACAAGCGCGAAGTCAAAGCCCTCATCAACCTAAACCATCCCCAACCCTTCGTCTACACCTCAGGACGCTATGGCTCCGAATTCAACTTCACTACCGTCGTCTATCCGCTCTTCCTTACCAAAAAAGGCAATATCGTAGTCTACGATCTTCGCATCAACCCTACCGAGCTCATCTCCACTGCCAAAGATAATCCCAAAGCACTCCACCCCACCGTCAAAGAACTAGCGCCCAATCGTTGCCCAGCCGTTGCTCCTCTTGGCGTACTCGATCAATCCGCAGGCTGGGACAAACTCTCACTCACTCGCAAACAAATCGACACCAATCTTCAGCTACTACGCTCAAACCCCAGCTTCATCAAGTCCCTTCGCGCAGTCTACGAATCAGACACCTACGACAAACAGCCCGTCGACGTCGAAGCTTCTCTATACGATTCTTTCATCCCCGACACCGACAAAGTTCGTCTTGCCGCCATTCGCACAGGCACAGCCGACTCGCTAGCCGATTTCCATCCCAATTTTGCCGACGAGCGCCTTTCCGAACTTCTTCTTCATTACAAAGCCAAAAATTTCCCCACCTCGCTCTCCGAAGCCGAAACTGTCAAATGGTCAAATTACCGCACCGCCCGCCTCAAACGTCAAGAACCTTATTTTATTTCCGAAATGGAACGCTTATCAAAAGATTCTTCTGTTACTTCCAGCCCAGAAAAGCAATTCCTTCTACAAGAGCTCTACCTCTGGTACCAATCCTTGCGGGATTCCGACTATTAGTGTATAATAATTAAGTTTATGGACGAAAACTACATCAAAATCCGTGGCGCTAGGCAACACAATCTTAAAAACATCGACGTCGACATTCCGCGCGACAAACTTGTTATTATTACCGGTCTCTCTGGTTCTGGTAAATCTTCCTTGGCGTTTGACACCATTTATGCCGAAGGTCAACGTCGCTATGTCGAATCCCTGTCGTCCTACGCACGCATGTTTCTTGGCGTCATGGACAAGCCCGACTGCGACTCTATCACGGGTCTTTCTCCAGCCATTTCCATAGACCAAAAATCCGCTTCCAGAAACCCCCGTTCCACTGTCGCCACCGTCACCGAAGTCTACGATTATTTGCGTCTGCTCTTTGCTCGCGTCGGCACTCCACATTGTCCAATCTGTCATCGGCCCGTCTCTCGCCGTTCGGTCGAAGACATCGTAACCGAAGTTCTCAAATTGCCACTCGGCTCCAAGCTTCTTCTTCTCGCTCCACTCGTTTCTCAAAAAAAAGGCGAATTTGCACACATTCCTACTCAGTACGCCTCCAAAGGCTTTTCTCGCGTTCGGGTTGACGGCATAATTTATGCTCTCGACGAATTCCCCGAACTAGAAAAACAGGAACGTCACGACATCGAACTCGTCGTCGACCGTTTCATTTTAAGTCCCGACATCGAAACCCGCATCTCTGGCTCCATCGAACAGGCCCTCGAGCTAGGCCAAGGCATCATCAAACTCCTCAAAATCAACGATAATTCCACTTCCATCACTAGCAAAGGCTCCGCAGACTCAGAAATCATCACTTTTTCTCAACGCTATGCCTGCCCTCTTCATCCAGACGAGCTTATTCCCGAACTCGAACCGCGCCTTTTTTCCTTCAACGCTCCCGAGGGCGCCTGCCCCACTTGTACTGGCCTTGGCATTCGCATGGAAATCGACCCCTCGCTCGTCTTAAACCCCAATCTTACTATCGCTGAAGGCGGCATTCGCCCCTTCAACCGCATCTCCTACGATTCCTACTGGCTTAAACGTCTAGCTTCCGTTGGCGAGCGCCATGGTTTTTCCATCCATACCCCCATTCGCGATTTATCGTCCGAAGCCATTCAAAAAGTTCTCTACGGCACAGGTTCTGACAAATACAAAGTTACCGTCAGCGGTTCTGGCAAATTTGCTGCTGGTACAGTTTACGAAACCACCTACGAAGGCGTCATTCCCAATCTAGAGCGTCGCTACAACAATCCAGATACATCCGAATTTGTCAAAAAAGACATCGAACGCTTCATGCGAGTTCGCGAGTGCCAAACCTGTCATGGTGCCCGCCTAAAACCCGCCGTCCTTGCCGTTACAATTCACGACCTCAATATTGTCGATATGTGTTCTCTCGATGTCGACCAAACCCTAAAGGTCCTAAGTCAAGACCTCGAGTTTACCGAAGCAGAACATCTCATTGCTGACCCCATCTTAAAAGAAATCAAAGAACGTGTCCAATTTATGCAAGATGTGGGCCTTGGTTATCTCGAACTTGGCCGCGCTGCCAATACCTTAAGTGGTGGCGAAGCCCAGCGCATTCGCCTTGCCACCCAAATCGGCTCTGGTCTTCAGGGCGTCCTCTACGTCCTCGATGAACCTTCCATTGGCCTCCACCAATGCGATAACGACAAGCTCATCGCCACCCTCAAACATCTCCGCGATCTCAAAAACACCGTCCTTGTTGTCGAGCATGACGAAGATACCATGCTCCAAAGCGACTACATCATAGACATTGGCCCTGCCGCAGGTAGCAAGGGCGGACAACTCGTCGCAGCTGGCACCCCCAAAGAAATAATGGCCAATCCAAATTCAATCACTGGCAAATACCTTTCTGGCAAGCTACAAATCCCAGTCCCCAAAACTCGTCGCAAAGGCAAAAAAGATAAGTTCCTCACGGTCATCGGCGCTCGCGAAAACAACCTCAAAAATCTCACCGTCAAGTTTCCGCTTGGCGTCATGACTGTCGTTTCAGGCGTCTCTGGTTCTGGTAAATCCACCTTAGTCAACGAGATTCTCGCCAAAGAACTTCAAGCTCGGCTAAACCACGCTGGCACCGTTCCAGGTCTTCATGACCGCATCGATGGGCTAGAGCACCTCGACAAAGTCGTAATTGTCGATCAATCGCCCATTGGCCGCACTCCTCGTAGCAACCCTGCCACCTACACTGGAGTCTTCACCGCCATTCGCGACCTTTTCGCCGCTCAGCCAGAAGCCGAAGTCCGTGGCTACAAGGCAGGTCGATTCTCCTTTAACGTCAAAGGCGGGCGCTGCGAAGCTTGCCAAGGCGATGGTGTCAACAAAATCGAAATGCATTTCCTCCCCGATGTTTACGTTACTTGCCCCGCTTGCCACGGCCGTCGCTACAACAAAGAAGCCCTAGAAGTCAAATACAACGGCAAAGACATCTCCGAGGTTCTCAACCTTACCATCGACGAAGCCTGCGCCTTCTTCAAAAATATCCCTGCCATTTTCAATAAACTCAAAACCCTACAAGATGTCGGCCTAGGCTACATTCGCCTCGGTCAACCAGCCACCACTTTTTCTGGCGGTGAAGCTCAACGCATTAAACTTGCCACCGAATTGTCTCGACGCTCCACTGGTAAAACCCTTTATATTCTCGACGAGCCCACCACTGGCCTCCACACCGACGACGTTAAACGTCTTCTGGCCATTCTTAACCAACTTGTCTCTGGTGGTAACTCCATGATTATCATCGAACACAACCTTCATGTCATCAAATCTGCTGACTGGATTATCGACATGGGCCCAGAGGGAGGCAAAAACGGGGGCCAAGTCGTCGCTGAAGGTACCCCAGAACAACTCGCCAAATCCGCCACCACTCCCACAGGCCGCTATTTGCGTCAATACCTCTAATCACCAAAAAGCCCCAAACGGGGCTTAAAGGCTTAGCTTGTTTTCTAGGTGGATTAAGCTTCTTCGGCTTTCGTCTCTTCTGGTTTAGAACCATTATCTGCTGGTACATCGGCCGCCGACACTTCGCCAGCCTCTGCCGCAGCCTTATCCGCTTCTTCGCGTGCCGCCGCTTCGGCCGCTGCATCATACACATTAGCGACTACCGTCTCAGCATCTAGCTCTTTATCAGCAAATTCCACACCAGCTGGCAAAACAATATCTCTCACAAAAAGTTTATCCTCCACAGTAGCTAGCTTGGAAGCATCTACCGTTAGCTCCTTCGGGAGGTCTGCTGGCTTAGCCTTCACATCAATTTCTTCCATCACTTGGTCAAGCGTTAGGTGTGCTTTACTAGCCTCGGAACCATCAAACCCAACCACCACAATTGGCGTAGTTGCCTCAACTACCTGCTTTGCCGAAATCTCCTGAAACGACACTGCGATTATTTTACGTGACACTGGGTCAGTCTGCACTGATTTTACAATTGCCATGGTTTTCTTCCCATCAACCACTAAGTCAACTGGAGAATGATAACCCGCCAAACGCAATACTTTTTCCGTTTCGTTATATGGCGATTTAGCCAAAACTTCCTTCTTACCACCATAAATCACAGAGGGAACTAGGCCTTCAGAACGTAGCGCCAAAGCTTTCTTTCCAGCTTCGGTCCGCACTGTCAAACTTAAATTATAATCAGACATTTATACCTCCTTATCTGTATATGTCTATTATAATAAAGCCTTCTAGATAGAGCAAGGGGGTTTAAGCGTGCTTTTTTAACGCTTCACAGTTGGCAATTAACCTTGCCTTAAACGCCTCTTTTGCCTTGGGATAGTTATTATTATCGCCCTTCCAAGCCTCAAGCGCCGGCCCTTGCAATGCACGCGCAAAAGAAAAGGTTACGGGCCAAGGGAACGGTCCATTATTTGTTACGGCTTGTAGGTTTAGCGTTGATTGCTCCACACTCTGTCCACCCGACAAAAACACCACTCCAGCCAACTCTTTCGGGCAATATTTCTTTAACACCTTGGCCGTCCACTCCCCCACTTGCTCTGGCGTCGACTGTTCAGTATACTGCTTGCCAGCTAACACCATATTTACTTTTAGAATAATCGCATTCATCTGCAATTTACGCTTTTTCAGCTCATTCATCAAAGTTTCCAAAACCATACCAGTTACCGCTGCACATTTTTCTATCGAATAGTCCCCGTCATGCACCACCTCTGGCTCCACAATCGGCACAATCCTCGCTCTCAAACACAAGTCTGCATACTCGGCCAAGATTTCACAATTTTTCAAAATCGCATTTTTACTCGGCGTCGAGTCCGTAACTTCAAAGGCCGCTCGCCACTTTGCAAACCTAAGCCCCATATCATAATATTCCGCCAATCTATCGCTAAGCCCCGCTAATCCGCTAGTATACTTTTCGTTCGAAGAAGGCAAATTCACCAACCCCTGGTCCACCTTTATGCCAGGTATCACACCTCTGCTCGTCAAAAAGTCCACAAAGTTTCTGCCATCATCAGCCTGTTGTCTTGCCGTCTCATCAAATAAAATCACTCCATTCACATATTTTTCCAAATCATCTGTCGTAAAAAACAAGTTTCTATAATCTCTCCTATGCTCAAAGTCATCTGGTATATTCATCTGCTCAAATTTCTTATGTATCGAGCCACCGCTCTCATCAGCCGCCAAAATACCTTTTCCACGCGACAACAGTTGTGCGGCCATTTGTTTAAGGTTTACTCCGCTAGTTTTTTCTTCTTTCATAAGCTCCTCCAGTTCCTCATAGGGGACTGTTTCATCTAATTTAGTGTTTTCTATATTCAGTTTTGCCATCAAAAGTGCATCCGCTACTGGCTTGCCCCTAAAACTCGCGCCTAGTATTGTTGCCGCCACAATCGAGTATGTCGTTAAATGCGTAAATAACTCTGTCTTCTTCAGCCCCACAAACTGCACGCTCGCCCCATCCAACACCGCACCTTTTTCAGAAATCAAACAAATCTTACCCTTCGGATAAATATCTCTCAACGGAAAATCCGTAAACACAAAATCTGCCCGCTCAACTAAAGCCTTAGAAACTTTCGTTATGCGCTTTGGCGCATAGACAGCCAATCTCAGGTGTTTATTAGTATCAAGTATTTTACATAAATTGTCCACGAGTTCCCTAGAATAAATTGCCGACCTATCCACAAACACCCACCCATATTTAGCGTCAATTTCTGTCGTCGCAAATTCTGTTGGGTGCTTTTCGCTCGGCACCAAATAAGAAATCTGATTATCTGCCTGCAAAATATAACGATAATTTGCCGTCTTCACCGAATCGATTTCTACCCCATCTTCCGTTATTTTAACCGCCTCTCCGTAAATATCCGCCTCCACACCAAACTTCCGCAAAACCTCAAGCGTAACCACCGCTCCAGAAAAGACACTTGTCCTCCTAAAAAACTCATGCGAACTCCCATTAAAACCCCAATTTAACCACTTAACACCATCCGCATCACTCTCCATCTCCTCGCGTCTTTCATCTAGCCGCAAATAAATATCCTTTAATACATTGCCAACAATAAGAACTTTTTCGCTCATGCTAAAATTATATCACCTTTAGCTCTTTGCTAAAAGTCATTGCCCCATCAAAAATCCCCCTTTCGGGGGGATTAACTATCTCACTTCTACTCTTACTCTTGGCACATTCTTGCCAGAAAAATGTGCTTTTTTGGTTTTAACAAACGTAACCACGCCATCTTTCTTTGCATGAATGGTAAAATTACGACTCATATAAGTGCCTTCACCAGCAAGTTTTGTGCTACCAGTTTGGCGCACCAAAACCTCGCCAGCCCTAACTTTTTGCCCACCAAAACGTTTTACGCCAAGGCGTTGACCAGCATTGTTATGTACGTTCTTAGCGGTACCACCAGCTTTAACATGTGACATATTAATTCTTCCTTAATACTATTATTTCTCGGGCCACAATCTGTCCTTCTCTAAAGTAAAGAAGGTCTTTTTGCCCCAAATTACTAAACTTCACTACATTATACCCCAGTTTTTCCACCTCGTCAAGAATATTTAGCCTCGCATAACCACCATCGTTCCTAAGCCAAGCTGGTATCGCCATTACCACAGGCGTATTAGCCTCCACTTGCCCGCCCAAGTTCTTCAAAAATCCCAATATAATCGTCCTACAAGTTTGCATTTCTTGCTTAAGCTTTATTTCCGCAGGCGGCAGACTCATTGGCTGACCCAAAAAAACTTCAGTTGCTACCGCACCAATTTTTCCATTCCCCCCAAGAAGTTTATTCCAATCGCACTGCATAGCATCGCCAACCTCCAAAACAAAATCACTATATCCTTTAATTATACCACTCTTACCTTGATTTGTCAAGCTTCTAAAGTATTCACCTCTAAGCCAGTCAAGGTTCTTCTTGCTAAACTCTACCATCCTAGGATTAACATCTGTACCAACCACTTTCCGCCCCATTAACAACGCCTCCTGAAGCACCACCCCAGTGCCACAAAATGGGTCAAGAAGTCTAGAGCCAGAATCATATTCTCCGCAAAGATTAATCAAAATCTGTGCTAGCTTTGGCGGGAGCATTCCCACCCGTGCGTCCCTAGCTGGCCTCGCTTGATCGCGTTTTGCATATTCGGAGATATTCTGAACACCCAAAAGCTTGTAGCGTCCACTCTCCGTAAACAATATTTCAACATGATTTTTCTTTTCTGCAAGCTGATTATGGTGCGCAGTTGCTGTTGACAAGACCGCTGTCTTATTTTCCAGCACCCGAACAGATCTCCCCCTCCTTTGCAAAATCTTCTTTAATTTCAGCGCCTCGCCTTGCGTTCCTCGCGCCGTAGCCCTCCGTCGATAGTCCGACACACCAAGAGTTATCTTACCATCTGGCAGATTCTCAAGATAGCTCACTAACTTATCGTAGCCACCAGGCATCTCCTCGGCAATCTTCTGTACGCCGCCAAGCCTCCTCAAATCCGGCTCTCTATCTGCCTCAAAAACTGCCATCGTCTTGCCCACGGGGCGCACATTTCCAAACAAACTCTCCAGCTCTGCCAAAGATATCTTGTCTAATCTCCCAAGTAAAGCCAAATATTTCATCTCTATCATTATACCACATGTGTTATTATTTTATACATGGACGCCACATCTTCCGATTCCATCTCCACAATAACGGACAGCACGCCCGACAACACCTCATCTATTCCGCATTTTTCCGTTTCCGACTTTCTCGCCGCTACTAATCAAACCCTAGATTACGCCTTCTCGAACGTCGAAGTAGAGGGAGAAGTCGCAAACTACAAAGTTTCCAAAGGTCGTTGGGTATTTTTCGACCTCAAGGACCAAGAATCCACCGTTCCAGTCTTTCTTACTATTTTTCAACTACGTACCACCATTCGCGATGGCATGAAAGTCATAGTTAGTGGCACTCCCAAGCTTACCAAGGTTGGTCGTTTTTCTCTCACCGCAAACCGCGTCCAGCCAATCGGCGAGGGCAACATCAAAAAATCCTTTGAGCTACTCAAAGCCAAACTCACTCGCCAAGGCGTCTTCGACCCCACAAAAAAGCGCCCCATCCCTGCCGACCTTCATACAATCGGCGTAATATCCTCAGTTACGGCCGCTGGCTATGCCGACTTCATCAAAATCCTCGGCGAACGTTGGGGTGGTCTCGACATCTGGGTCGCCAACTGCGGAGTTCAAGGTCTTTACGCCGCCGACGAAATCATCCGCGCTCTCGACTTTTTCAATTTCGAGCGAAATGTCGATATTATCGTCATCATTCGTGGTGGCGGTTCTGCAGATGACTTAGCTCTTTTTAATGACGAGCTTCTTGCCAAAAAAATCTCATCCTCTCGCATTCCCGTTCTCACGGGAATTGGCCACGAAACCGACGAATCCCTCGCCGACCTAGCCGCCGACGTCCGTGCTTCCACCCCTACAAACGCCGCCGAGCTTTTAACCAAAGACAAAGCCGCCGAGCTTTGGCGTCTCTATGACAATCTCTCGGCACTTTCGCATTTTCTAGGCAACCACCTAGCCGTCCAACAAAACTCTATCGCCACCAACATCAAAAACCTAACTTCAAAACTTTTATTCAACTTGGACTCCGCATCCCAAAAAATCCAAAACCAAAAAAATCTTCTAGCCTCCTTCAATCCCGAATCCGTCCTCAAAACTGGCTATGCCATTGTCTCTGGCAAAATCTCCCCTGGAAACATTGTAAAAATTACAACATCAACTCAACTAATCACCGCAAAGGTCCAAAATGTCACCAAAAGAACAACCAAAAACTAACTCCATAGCCCAAAAAATCGCCACTCTCGACAAACAAATTCAGTGGTTCTACTCCGACGATTTTTCCCTAGACCAAGCCAAAGCAAACTACGAAGCCGCTATTAACCTTGCAAAAGACATCGAAACCAGCCTCGAATCGCTCAAAAACGACATCAAAATCCTTGGCCACGACTTTTCAAAATAAATCGCCTATGCTAAACTACTTACATGGATAGCTCCAATTTTTCTCAAATGCCGCCAGTTTTTAGCGCCCCAGCCGCTCCTACCCCCAACCCCACTCCAAATCCTGCCCCAACCCGCTCTGGTGCCAACTCCTCACTCATCAAAACCGTCGTCATTGTTCTTTTAGCATTGCTCTTCATTGGCTCGCTTCTCCTAGCTTTCTATTTTTATTCCGAATACCAACTTGTTCGCACCGATGTAGATTCCCAAATTGATGTTGCTGTTGCTAATGCCGAGCACGATCTTCGCCTAGAACTCGAAGCCGAATTTACCAAGCGCGAAAATGCCACCGAACGCACCTTTGCTGGCCCCGTCGATTACGGCTCGCTCTCTTTCCGCTTCTCCAAACTTTGGAGCGTCTACATCGAAAAAGATGCCTCAAATGGTGGTGATTTTGTCGCCTACCTAAACCCAGACAAAGTCGACCCCGTCAGTCGCGACACCATTAATGCCCTCCGTGTTACCATCTCCACCGACGCAATCGACCGCGTTTTGTCCAGATATTCCTCTCAAGTCGACCGTGGCGAGCTTACTACCAGCATCATCACTCTCCCCACTGGCGAAACCGCCACACGCTACGACGGCTCCATTGACGGCACCTTTGTCGGCTCTGTCGTCATTTTCAAAATCCGCGACAAAACCGTCATCCTTCAAACCGACGCCACTCAATTCCGCGAACAATTCGACGCGCTAATTAACACCATCAATTATAACCAATAAGGAGAAACCATGTCACACATCAACCGCAAATACATCGACTCGCACTGGGGCATATTCATATTCAAAGGGCTTGTCGCCTTTCTGTTCGGAGGCGTCGCCCTTCTTTCTGCACGCAACTTCTTCTCCACGCGCAACGATTTTAACTCCATGATGAGCATGGTTGGCATTTTCTTACTTTGTCTCTCCATTATCGAATTCATCAACGCCCTCAACCGCGCCCACATGCGCACAGGCTGGGCTGTCTCTGTTGGTCTTGCCATCGTCGATGCCGTCATAGCTCTCGCCCTGCTCTTTACGCTCGGCCAAGATTCCACTTGGGCTCTCGTCATCTTAGCCGCCTACACTTTTCTTCGCGGTCTTTTCGAAATCATCTCTGGCTTCCGTGCCACCGTCGACCCAACCGACCGTTTTACTTGGGTTTTTGGCGGCATGTGCGGTTGCGTCATGGGCTTTGCCATTTTTAACTCTGGCGAATACTTCGTACGCTTCTTTGGCGCCTATCTCCTTATTATTGGCGCTTGTAGCCTGTTCTACGGTGTTCACAACCGCTCGCAAAAACTCGAAGATAAAGCTGCCCGCAAAGAAGCTGCTGCTCTTGCCGCTAAAACCCGCAAGAAAAACCTCAAAAGGTCCACCAAGAAATCTTCCAAGAAATAGTGTATAATTAGGTCTCAAAGGAGTACCTGTTTATGAATTACAAACGCCCCACCAAAGCAATTATCACCGACGCCGGCTTCGCTTCCCGCTTTCTTCCCATTACCAAGACCATCCCCAAAGCCATGTTACCCATTGGTAATCGCCCCGTCATCCAACTAGTCATCGAGGAGTGTATCGAAGCTGGCATCAAAGAAATCATTCTTGTTGCCACCGAAGAAGGCCGCCCCATCTACGAAGATTATTTTCACAACGCTGCCATCAAAGCCAAAAAGCAACTCTACTCTCAAAGTAAACAAGAGCGCTATGCCTCTGTCGAAAAAATCCTCGATTTCCCCAAAATCACCATCATCACCCAAGACCCAGCCTACCCTTACGGCAACGGTTCACCTTTTGCCTCAGCTCGCAAATTCATTTCTAACGACGAAGCCTTTATCGCAGTCTATTCCGACGATGTTGTCTTTGGCAAATCGGCCGTCAAAGACCTCCTCGAGTCATTTGAAGCCCATCCAAATGCCGTAGCCATAATCGGTTGTCAAGAAGTCCCGCACGAAGAAATCAAAAAATACGCCGCCGCCGATTTCGATTCCAAAACCGAAATCTTGCATGGCCTCGTAGAAAAACCCAAACCCGAAGAAGCCACATCCGACCTCGCCTCATACGGCCGCTATCTCCTCACGCCAGAGATTTTCGATTACCTAGACCCACGGAACACTGGTCTGGATGGCGAACTCTGGACCGCCGACGCCATTGCCCGCCTCATTCCCACAGGCCGCGTCTTCGTCAAAAAAACCTCTGGGCTTTGGATGACTACTGGCGACCCCAAAAATTACTGTCTCGCCCAACTCAAATACACCCTCGACAACGAAGATTACGCCTCCGAAGTTCGCGATTTTATCAATAACAACTAGAAAGGAACCGTCAAATGGACACAGCAGAATGGATAATCGTCTCTATCCTCTCTTTAACCCTTTTTGTTTTTCTAATCTTAGGTATTTATGTTCTCACTAAAGTCCTAGACCTCACTCACGACATTAAGCACGTCGTTCGTCAAGTAGATTCCATCACTAAGCAAGGCAAAAAAATCATGGGCAAGGCCGAAGGCACAGTCGATTCCGTCAAATCCGATGTAACCGCCACCACTGGCGCCGTCAAAGACGCCGTTGTCTCTGCCCTAAACCACAAATTTAATAGCTCTCAAACCAATGACAAAGCTCCCAAAGCCGCCAAAAAATAGTTCTCGCTTCTCTACTGTCCTTCGTTTTGTCAAAACCAAATTAGGCCAATTTTTCGGCGCACTTTGTGGCTTTTTTGCTGGAGTTTTTCGCGCTCCACGCTAAACAGCCAATCCACAAGTTGCCTCTAACGCTCTTGACTTTTCATACCGTTTGTGCTATAATGTAACCATATCTTGGGAAACTCTCCCAGGCCGCACCTTAACTTCAAGGTAGCTTAAAAACAGAAGGAGGTCATAAAAATGACCAGAAAGGCAAGCATTGTTGCGTTGATTTTTGTAGTACTCAGTGTCATCGCTGGTCTTACCTACATCATCCTCAGCAACATCGCTCCCCGAACCCCAGAACTTCCTGTTACTTACCCAACCTACCCCGTCTACCAGCCCACTGCGGCTCCGACGGCCGTCCCTCAAAACCCTTACTATCCCCCAGTGGCCACTGCCATACCCGTCGTTACTCAGCAACCCACCGTAAGCGACCCCAACAACGGACAAAGTGGTCTCTATGGTCAAACTGGTTATTCCAGTCAACCCGTAGAAAGCACCTCCGTACCTGGCACGGTCGGCGACTTCCCCGTTTTCGAACAGTACAACGTCGCAGACATTATTCTGATTCAGAACGCCCTTATCCAAAAAGGCTATCAGCTTCAAGCTGATGGTAGTTTTGGCCCCAAGACTGGCGCCGCCGTTAAGCTGTTCCAGCAGGCTAATGGCCTCAAAGTTGACGGAATTGTCGGCAAAGATACTGCTAAAAAACTGGGAATTACCCTCAGCGCTCCTGGCACCAATTACCGGTACCAGGCTAACTTCGCAAGTATCCAAAGTAGCACCAACTACATAGTTTATGTCAGTATCAGAAGTTGCAAACTAACGATTTTCCACTACAACGGCATCAAATGGGAACGCCTCAAAACCGTCCCTTGCGCCGTAGGAAACGAAGCTAGCGGCTACTACACTCCCATGGGTGTCTATGCTATCCGCACCAAAACCGACTACTTCGACCATTACAATGCGTCGGAAGGGAAGAGTTATCGCTTCTACAATCCTGCCTTCTTCGCTGGCGAGGTTGCCATCCATTCTGTTTCCTACGATTCCACCACAGGTGTTTGGGGCGACAACGCCCTCGGCACCAAGGTAACCAACGGTTGCGTTCGTGTCAGTCTCACCGAATCCGAGTGGATTAGAAACAACGTACCAATTGGTTCGGCAGTCGTCGTCGACGACAGAAACTACAACCCATAAGCTACCCCAAATGGCTCCCCAAAGGGAGCCATTTTTCATTACATTATTTTACTTTTACCGATTCCTCTCCCACCACTTCACCCATTTTCTTCAAAAATAGTTCGCTAGGCTCCACTCTAAACGGCATTTTAAGTGCCTTTTTTTCTTGTTTTTCTTCTAGCACCAAAATCACCTCGTTAAACCCAGGATTTTCGTCGCAAACATGCTTAATTGCGCTAAGCGCATCCACATCGTCTGGCCTTTTCACCAAAATATACACTCTTTCTTTTCTTGTGTCTTTTGGAGGCTCAATCGGCGCCCTCACTCGCTCAAAACTCACACTTTCATTCTGTCCGCCCCCTCCAGCATAACTAGTACCTCCAGCACTATACCCACCCCTAGCTCCAGAAACCCCCTCACTCACCCCTCTGCTTCGTTTGCGATATTGTGGCGCCGCCACTGGTGGTCCCAACCTTGTCCCCGTTTCTTTATAGCTAGCCAGCGTTTCGTCCGACACCACTTCACAGCTATCCATCAATACCTTCACATCTGGCACCACATTACCGTTTTTGTCCCTGGCATTCACTCTCCCTGTTATTCGCACCACATTATCCTGCGCAAGTTTTCCGCCATATTCCTCAAACACATTTGGAAACACTATTATTTCTTGTTCTCCCGTCTTATTCTCTATCTTCACAAAGGCCATTTTTGTATTACTTTTGGTTAAAATTGTCCTTACACTAGTAACAATTCCGCCCACCACCACCGTCTTGCCATCATTTTCCAAATTAATCAAAGAATATGGATGTGTTTGCTCGTCAAAAAACGTGTCGTACTTGTCTAACGGATGCGCCGATATATAAAGCCCCATGAGGTCCCGCTCCCAAAGTAACTGTTCTTTTTCGCTATACTGCGTTGGCGCTGGTTTTATCTCTACTTCTGGTATCGCCGCAGCCGCCCCAAATGCCCCAAAAAGGTCCGTTTGCCCACTTGCCGCGTCCTTTTGCATCTTGGCCCCATACGCCTGAATATTTTCTAGATTAAACAATAAATCGCTTCTGGTGCCAAACTTGTCAAATGCTCCAGTTTTTATAGCCGATTCCCATGCCTTCTTATTAAATTTTGTCGAGTCAACCCTTTTCGCAAAATCGCACACACTCTTAAATGGCCCACTTTCGTCGCGCTCGGGTATCACTTTTTCTTCCACCAATGCTTTCCCAATTCCCTTCACGCCAGCCAGCCCAAATCTAATCGTATTTTCTCCACCCACAATCCCAAAATCCGCATAACTTTGGTTTATATCTGGCCCCAAAACCTTAAGCCCCATCCGCTTGCATTCGGCTATCTCAATCGCCAACCTATCCGTCCAGCGCATATCTGCTGTCATCAAAGCCGCCATATACGCATCTGGATAATGTGCCTTTAGATAAGCCGTCCAATAACTAACCAACCCATAACACGCCGCATGGCTCTTATTAAAACAATAATTCGCAAAATCAAGCAACTCCCGCCAAAACTCCTCCGCAATTTCCTTAGTCGCTCCGCCCACCTTTACAGCCCCCTCAATAAACTGCGACTTCACCTTATTCATCAAATCTACTTTTTTCTTACCCACTGCTTTTCTCAGCGTATCTGCCTGTCCACCCGTAAATCCACACCATTCCCGACTTATCTGCATAAACTGTTCCTGATAAATCATAATCCCATACGTATTTTTTAACGCATTCTCCAGCCCAGGATGCAAATAGGTTATTGGCTCTTGCCCATGCTTACGCTTAATGAATGACTCGATAAACTGCATCGGCCCTGGACGATACAAAGCTACCATAGCGATAATGTCCTCAAAATGGTCGGCTTTCAAATCCTTAAGATAACGCTTCATTCCTGCCGATTCCAATTGAAACACTCCTGTCGTTTCGGCATTTTGCAACAACTTATAAGTCTTCTCGTCGTCAAGTGGCACCGAATACATATCTATATCGTCATGGTACACCTTACGAATCATTCTTAGCGCATTGTTAATTACCGAAAGGTTCGATAGTCCCAAAAAGTCCATCTTAAGTAGCCCCAATTCCTCAATCGTCCCCATGGGGAATTGCGCCGCAATCGGCCCCTTTGCCGACACTTCAAGTGGCACAAACTTCACCAAATCATCTGGCGCAATCACCACCCCACAAGCATGCACGCCATGTCCCCTAATCGTCCCCTCTAATCTGCTCGCAAAATCCAACACTTCCTTGCTCGTTGGGTTGGTTTCGTACTCATTCTTCAAATCTGGCACTTCTTTTATCGCATCTGGCAAATGACAATGGTGCCCCATCACGGGGTCTGGTACCATCTTGGCCAATCTATCCGCCTCGGCATATGGCACCTCAAGCACTCTCGCCACATCTCGCACGGCGTTTTTAGCCATCATCTTGCCAAAGGTGGCAATATTTGACACCCTCGCCTTGCCATACTTTTGCGTACAATATTCAATCACCTCGTCTCTGCGCGTATCCTGAATATCCGTATCAATATCTGGCATCGAAATCCTATCAGGGTTCAAAAATCGCTCAAACAGCAAATCATAGCGCATTGGGTCAAGCTCAGTAATTCTTAATGCATACGCCAGTAGCGACCCCGCCGCACTTCCTCTCCCTGGCCCATACACAATCTTTTGCTTCTTACCCCAGTTTATAAAATCCCAAACAATCAAGAAATAGCCATTATACCCCATCTTATCCACCACCGAAAGTTCATAATCAATCCGCGGCAACAGCCTATGCGCCTCATCTCGTTTCTCGTCCACCTTGGCCAATATTTTTCTACATTCTTCCACACTCAGCTTACCAGCCTTCTCTTCGCTCACCCCGCCATACCTAAACACCAACCCCGAAAACACCAGTTTATCAAGGTAAGTCTTGTCTGTCTCACCTTCTGGAACAGGGAACTTCGGAATTAGTATCCGCCCCAGCTTCAACTCTACATTACATCTTTCGGCAATTCTCTTGGTATTTAGTACCGCTTCTGGGCAAGTTTTTTGCCACCTTGCAATAATTTCCTCTGGCGGAATTACATGTAGCTGAAACTCTTTCAGGCTCATCCTGTTAGTGTCCGACAAGTTCGACCCCGTCCCCACACAAAGTAACACTTCATGCGCATCTTGGTCTTCATGCTTCAAATAGTGCGCATCGCAAGTTACCACCAGTGGCAATCCTAATTCCTTAGCATGCGCCATATGCCAATTATTTATACGTTCTTGCTCCTTCCAATGCGTCGGCGAATCTGGATGGCCATGGTCTTGCATTTCCAAGTAAAATCTATCCCCATAAACCTGCTTATACCAGTCAATTAGCTCCAACGCTTTTTTATCATCTCCCGCCCTAATTGCCTCACTAATCTCCGAACCAGCACATCCAGAAAGGCAAATCACTCCCTCGCTATATTTTTCCATATCCTTATGGTCAGTTCGTGGTTTATAATACTTACCGTTTATCTCGGCATTACTCATAAGTCTGCAAAGGTTCTCAAATCCCTTGTCGTTCATTGCAAGAAGCGTTACGTGGAACCTCTGTTTATCATGCGCTGGGTCCCTATCTTCCAAGTTTCTCGCCGCAACATACGCCTCTAACCCCAAAATCGGCTTAATTCCATTTTCTAAACAAGTCTTATAAAGCTCCACCAGCCCCGACATCGTTCCGTGGTCAGTTACCGCCACTGCTTCCATTCCGTGTTCTTTTACAAACTCCACCAACTCAGGAATCTTTGTCAAGCCGTCTAATAGGGAATAGTGAGTGTGATTGTGCAAATGCACAAAATCACTCGGCTTCAAAACAATATCCGCATTCTTCTCCACTTCGTTCTTCATATACTCATTATAACACGCTCAAATAAAAGCCCGCCATCCCTGCCGCCACTGCCACATTGAACGACTCTTTTTTACCTCTCATCGGTATTTCCAAAAACACATCAATTATATCATAAATGGAGTGGTCAATTCCACTCACTTCTTCACCTAACACCAACACCATGCCCTTTTTCTGGCCCGTTTTGAGCGCGGAGCAAACTTCCGAAAATCTTTTACCTACTTTTACCATTTCTCCCCTTATAATCGCCCCAAAATCCGTAATTTTTATTAGCCTCTCATCTTTAATATTATTCTCCAGTCCCGCCACCATCCAGCCCTCTGTTTTTAATTGCTCTAATTCCAAAATTATATCATCACAAGAATAATAATCTACATAATCTTCCGCCCCTAACGCCGTCTTACCAATCTGTTTATTCAATTTCTCGCGGAGGTACGGCAATACCCTTTCGTCGTTCACCCTTGGCGTATAACCCGACAACACCACCTTTTTTACTCCCAACCCATCTGCCGTCCTAAAAATCGAACCCACATTATGCGCCGAACGAATATTATACAGAACCAAAATCAAATCCATAAAACTATGGTACAATAATCATCAGAATGATTCAAATCCCCAAAGATTCCGTCTCCCAGATTTCCAAATGCCTCATCGAGGGCCAAGTTGTTGCTCTCCCCACCGAAACTGTTTTTGGTTTAGCCGCCGCCCTCAATTCCACCAAGGCTCTCGAAAAACTCATTTACCTAAAACGTCGCGACCTCACCTCTGGCAAAGTTTTCACTCTTGTTCCCGAGTCTGTTGCCGCCATCAAACAATACGCCAGTCTAAACAAACTCGCCAAATCCTTCATCGCCAAATACATCCCTGGGCCAATCACGCTCATTCTGCCCAAAAACCCCGAATTTTCTCACCCCTATTTCGACCATTTCAGTACCGTTGGCATTCGCATCCCCAAATCTCCTCTCTTTGCCAGCCTCCTCCCCGAAACTGGTCCGCTTTTCCTCACCTCAGCCAATCCTCGTGGCGACGCCCCTGCCCTCAGCTCCAGCGCTGTCATCTCCACCCTCCCCAAAGTCGACGCTGTCGTTACTGCCACTTTGTCTAGTTCGGCCCTCCCATCTACCATCGTCGACCTCACTGGTAAATCTCCTCTCGTCCTTCGCCAAGGCTCTCTTAAAATTAGCCAATAATATGTTATAATACATCTTATGAATCGTTACGACCCTTTATCAATCGAGCAAAAGTGGCAACAAAAATGGGAAGAGGCTCAGGCTTTCAAAGCCTCCGACGATTCCCAAAAGCCCAAAATGTTTCTCGCCGAAATGTTCCCCTACCCATCTGGGGCTGGGTTGCATGTTGGCCATGTCCGCAACTTTACCATTGTCGACGTCCTTGCCCGTTACTACGCCGCAAAAGGGTTTAATGTGCTTCGTCCTTTCGGCTACGACACCTTTGGCCTTCCTGCCGAAAACTACGCCATCAAAACTGGTGTTTCTCCCGAAATAGCCACCGACACCAACGTCAAAAACTTCCGCAAACAGCTCAAACGCCTCGGTTATGCAATCGACTGGAGCAGGGAAATAAACACTTCCTCTCCCGAATACTACCGCTGGACTCAATGGTGCTTTCTTCAGCTCTACAAAAAAGGGTTAGCCTACCAAAAGGAATCCTATCAATGGTGGTGCCCAGTCGACCAAACCGTTCTCGCCAACGAGCAAGTCGAAAACGGCCATTGCTGGCGTTGCGGAGCCGAAGTCGAAAAGAAAAAAATGAAGCAATGGTTTTTCAAAATCACCGCCTATGCCGACGAACTTCTAAAAGACATTGACACTCTCGACTGGCCCGACAAAATCAAAACCATGCAAAAAAACTGGATTGGCAAAAGCACTGGCGCAGAGATAAAATTCGATATCGCAAGCGCAGGAGCCATCACCGTCTTTACCACCCGCCCCGACACCATTAACGGCGCCACCTTTCTCGTCTTAGCTCCCGAGCATCCACAAATCAAAGACCTCGTAACCAGCAACACCAAAGCCGCCGTAGAAGAATACTGCAAAACTGCCATCAAAAAATCCGAAATCGAACGCCAAGAAAACAAAGAAAAAACTGGGGTTTTTACTGGCTCTTATGCCAAAAACCCAGCCACAGGTGAGCTCATCCCCATCTGGGTAGCCGACTATGTCCTCATGGGCTACGGTACTGGCGCCATCATGGCCGTCCCTGCTGGTGACGACCGCGACCGCGAATTCGCCGAGAAGTTTAACCTCCCCATCATCAACATTACGCCCACTGCCCAATCCTTTGGCACTCCCAAAGTTACCTACCGCATGCGCGACTGGCTCATCTCCCGCCAACGCTATTGGGGTTGTCCCATTCCTATTGCCTACGACAAAAACGGAAATCCACACCCCATTCCCGAAGACCAACTGCCCGTCCTCATCCCCAAAGTCAAAGATTTTCGCCCCGATAACTCTGGTCATTCTGCTCTCGCTAAAGCCACCAATTGGCTCAAAGTCAAAATCCCCGTCAAAGACGAAAAAACTGGCAAGACTCACCTCGAGGAAATGACTCGCGAAACCGACACGCTCGACGGCTATGCCTGCTCCAGCTGGTATCTCTGGCGTTATGCCTCTCCGCACGACCAAAATCACGCCTGGAACCCCCAAAAAATCGCTTACTGGGAACCGCTCGACGTTTACTGTGGCGGCGACCACGCCGTTGCGCACCTACTATACGTCCGCTTTTGGTGTAAATTCTTCGCCGATGAAGGCTATCTCCCCTTCCGCGAACCCATCAAAAAGCTACTATATAACGGCTACATCAATGCCCCCGACGGCAAAAAAATGAGCAAAAGCAAAGGCAACGTCATCGACCCCCTCGATGTCATTGGCGACGGCTACGGCGCCGATGCGCTTCGCACTTACGAAATGTTCATCGGCCCCTACGACCAAGATGCTGCCTGGAACCCCCGCTCTGTTGGCGGCGTCTACCGCTTCCTAAACCGCTGCTGGACTTTAGTGTTTACTACAAATAAGGAAACCGCGAGCGGAGAGGAAAGCACTTCCAATCGCAAGCGAGCATATACTATCAAAAAAGTTACCGAAGACATCGAACGCGCCAGCTTCAACACCGCAATCTCTTGCCTAATGGAATACGTCAACGAGCTTTACAAATCTGGCGCCAGTAAAGAAGACCTTATTATTCTCGCCAAGCTTCTCAATCCTTTCGCCCCTCACCTCGCCGCCGAAATGCTCGAGCGCTTAGACGCCGACAATTCTTGGCCCACCTACTCCGAGGAGCATCTCGTCTCTAGCCTCGTCGAGCTTGTCGTCCAAGTCAACGGCAAACTTCGAGGCAGGCTTCAAATCCCCGTCGAAGACCTAGACGACGAAGCTAAGCTCGTCTCTATAGCTCTCTCTAGTCCCAACATTCAAAAATATGTTCCAAGCTCCCCCAAAAAGACCATCCTTATAAAACGCACCCATTTGTTAAATATCGTTGTATAAAAACAGCCCCCAACAGGGGGCTTAGTGGTCATAGAGATGCTTATACAAGAAATCTTCTTCCTTTTTTTCTGCAAACTCTGGATACTCCGAGTGAATAGCTAGCGCCATGGCGATATTTCTCACCAAACGCCTCTTTGTTAAGGCATTCACCAAGCTCTTTACAAAGCCAGGCACAAGCGCATAAGAGTTCCACTCTAACCTACGTTCCAACCGCATTTTGGCCTTTCTTAAATTCCTCTCATACTCACAACAAGCCTTATCGGCCCCCATTGCCTCCACAGCCCTAATTAGCTCTGGCATTACTGCCATTACATCCTTACGGCGTATATTAGCCCCCATATTTTCTCGTGCCATCAAATGCCCCTCCCAGTAATTTTCGCAGACGCCTAGCTCCCCTACGACCTTAAAGATTCTTTAGGAAACACCTAACTCTTTTAATTATAGCACAAAACACGCCAAAAGTCAATTTTACCCACTCTCCCCCTTGTTTATTCCCATCTTTTATGATAAAATAACCCAAAGTATCTATTATTAAAGGAGCATTTAATGCCTGAACCTAAAAAACAGAGCAGCCCAAGGAAAACGGGTCTTCGCCGAAGCCACATTCGCCTCGACCTCGCCCGTGCTGTCAACAAAATATCCCCAGTTAAAGCTTTTGAAACCAAAAAGAAAACCCCCAATCTCAAAGTCAAAACCGCACGTCCCGTCAAAACCATCAAAAAAACCAAGTCAACCAAGAAAAGCGGTAAATAATGGCATCTAATCGGCACCTCGGTAGAATCATCACGCTCCAGAGCTTGTACGAATACGAGTTCCGAGCCAAGGCGGGCGACGCCAGCGCCGAAATAGATTCCATAGTCGCAAAAAACATCGTCCCCTACGAAAAGGCCCTCGGCGACACCGAGTTTGTCTATCGTTTGTCTCACGGTGTAGTAGAAAAAACTCAAGAACTCGACTCCGAACTTTCGCCCATGGCTCCCGAATGGCCTCTAGAAACCATTGCCGCTATCGACCGCAACATTTTGCGCATCGGCCTATACGAGCTTAAGTTCTGTGCCGAATCCGTCCCCCCCAAAGTCGCCATCAACGAAGCCGTCGAGCTAGCCAAAGCTTTTGGCTCCGAAAACTCATCCAAATTCATCAACGGCGTTCTTGGAACCGCTTTCAAAAAACTCGGACTTGGGGAACCCAAAGAAAAAGACACTCATGACTCAGAAAAGCCCAACTCAAAGGCCCTCGGCTCAGATTCCCCGAAAACGTCAGGGAACTAACCTCAAAGTCCCCGAGGCCCTGCCAAAGCAATATCGCCCATCGGCAATCGACAAATTCAAAGAAACGGTTTTTCGCAAAAAACCAGTCATCCAAGAAATTGTTCGCGAGCCAACCGCAGGTGGCATTGTTTTTCGTCTTTCAAAAGACCAGCGTGATATTGAGATTTTGCTCATCCAAGATTCCAAAAACCGCTGGACCATCCCCAAAGGCCACATCGAGCCAGGCGAAAACGCCAAGCAAACTGCTATCCGCGAAATCGGCGAAGAAGCAGGGCTTTTTCATATCAACGTCCTCTGTTGGCTAGGCAAAATCCACTTCAAGTATCGCCGTCTCGACAAACTAGTCCTCATGACCACCCAAATTTACCTCGTTCATTCACTTGATCCAAGGGAAACCCCCACCAAAGAAAAATGGATGAACGGCATCAAATGGTTAAAGTTTTCCGACGCCCTCGACGCCATCGAATACGAAGACATCGAAAAGCTTATGCTCATTGCTAAAAACAAAATAAGATCGGGGGAGTATTAACAAATTAGTCACCATGGATACAACACCTTATCAACAATTTGCCAAGGAAAAACTTGGCTTCGAATTTAACGACATCAATTTGCTCGTAACCGCCCTCACCCACCGAAGCTACATCAACGAGCACAAAAAATCTGCGCTCGACCACAACGAACGACTCGAATTTCTTGGCGACGCCGTTCTCGAGCTAGTTAGCTCCGACTTTCTCTACCGCAATTACAACGAACCCGAAGGCATCATGACTTCTTGGCGTGCCGCCCTAGTGCGCACCGAGTCCATCGGCGCCGCTGGCGAGGAGCTGGGCTACGCCCCGCTGGTCCGTCTTTCTCGTGGCGAGAAACACGGAACCGACCGCGCTCACGCGGTCATCCTCGCCGACTGTTTCGAAGCCGTCATTGGCGCCATCTACCTCGACCAAGGTTACCCCGCCGCCAAAGATTTCATCAAAAAGCATATTCTAGTCAAAATCGACGAAATCCTCGAGGAAGGCTCTTGGCGCGACCCTAAGTCCTACTTCCAAGAACTCGCCCAAAAAGCCGATTCAGAAACCCCAGTTTATCGCACTATCAAAGAAGAAGGCCCCGACCACAACAAAACCTTCACCGTAGGCGTCTACGTTGGCAAATCCGTCAAAGGTGTCGGCATAGGCCATAGCAAGCAAGAAGCCCAAACCGCAGCTGCCCGCGAAGGCATCAAGGCTTACAAAAAGCTTGCAAAAAAATAAGTTTTGTGATATAATAAAAGAATACACTCATACGACTGCCAAAAAGGGGGGAATTAAATGTCGTATATGTCGAACCTACTAATCATGGACCAAGAGGGCGAAATCCGTATTCGCGACGTCCTCGGAGGCTCTGCCGACAAAATCATCAAGAAGCATCAGCAGGCCAATGCACTTCATTACTGGACTTTGCTCCGCAAAGTCGTCGACAACTATGCCGACTACGTCAGTCGCTACAAGCTCTATCTCGACGTCTCTGGAAACTCCACTAGCCCCAAGGCCAAAAAAGTCTTTAACGACAAGTTTAGTGGCAATCTCCAAACTCTCCAAGGCCGTTACAACACTTTGCATTGGCTCTATCAAGAATCATTCAGGAATTTTTGCGACTTCTGCTATAAAATCCATGTCGCATCTATCAGCCGAGAAGCCCTAGAGGCTCTAATCGAAGATAAAGAGCCTCGCCGTCGCTTTCGTCGCGCCATCGACAAACACATCGAGCGCGAAGACGCACCCTTCCCAGCAAGTGATATTCCTGCTCGCGACTACAAAAAGAAGCGCGCAGACTAACTACTTGTATAAACAATCTCTAAAAAATACCCCAACTACCACCAATCTATGTCGCCAGTCCTCTCGTCCACCAAAAAGCCCCCATTACTGGGGGCTTTCGCTTTAAATGTCCAAATCGTCCAACTCGTCCATCTCGGCACGAGTTTTTTCGGCCAAATTTGCATTCTCCTCCGCCTCTGTAGCTTCAGATGAAGTTTCGGAAGTTTGCTCCGCGCTCAATTCGCCAGTTTCGTGCTCCCCGCCTTCACTATCCGTATTTACAATTTTTAAGTTATACCTTGCGTCATTCTTGGTTCCAAGTGCCCGCAAAAGCGTTCTAATTGATTGAGCGGTTGCGCCACGTCTGCCAATCACGCGGCCAACATCTTCTGGGTCCACCGAAAGCGATAGTAGCACGCCTTTCTCATCAATCTTTCTTTCAACAGAAACTTTATCTGGGTTATTTACGAGGGTTTTCACGATATATTCGACAAATTGCTGGTCAATGGTAGCCATATGTTCTCCATATTAAGTTTACATTTATTATAATATCACACTAGCGTCAAAGTCGAAACTATATTTCCTGAACCGCCCCCGCAAACCACACTTCACCCGTAGCCTTATCCCTAATCAAAAACACAAACGGTTTGTCAAAACTTAGGTCAATTTCTTCCACAGGCACCTCCCACTCATAGTCAAAATCTGGCCCCCCAGCTGCCCCCATCCCGCCAATCGCCGTCACCGCCGCAGCCTTAATCCCGTCATTAGAGAAATCAATGTCGGCTTTATGCATCGCCACGTTTATAAACGGTTTGTTTGCTATTGTCTTATCAAACTCAATCATATTCGACAAATCCGCCGTTTCTGGACTAAACACATCTTTCACCCCCAGCTCCATCAAAACATCATTCATGTCAAACTTAAAGTCAAACTTAAAGAAGGGAATCTCCGCTTTAACTTTAGTTACCACTCCTTCCTTATATGTTCTGGTCTCCGCATTGCCAAGCTCTGCAATCAACTTCTTAACTTTTTCTGCCGTCAATGCTTTAATATAATCCTCTAAACTTGCTGTTTTTGGCATAATCCCCACATATTGCAAAGTTGCACCATCATACTCCCGCAAATCCTTCGCAAACACTTTTTCTGTCTCGGTGTCGTCAAAATAAAAATCCGTCGAGGTATCTGTCTCACCATAATTTTCTTTTAATTTCGCAATATAGGCATCCAGATCAAAGCTATATACATAATCATGCCTAATCCCCATAGCCTCATTCTCTTGCACCCACTTTTCATATTCTTCACGCACCTTCTCACGGATAGTCTCTTCCCCCAGTTCTTTCACGATATCGTAACGGTTTGCACTCGCCCCCACAAGCGCCGACTTTACCCCCTCCTTGCCGTTAAACGTCATCTGGTGATAGTCGTCCGAATAAATTATACTAATCGAATCATTATATTTCTCGTGTACATATTTTACAGAATAAGGTTTGCACTTTACTTTGCCATCCGAACATTGCAGTCTATTTGTCCACTCCATGTCAATCGCAAGCGCATTCACTAGCAAAAAGTTTAGCTGTTCGTTCACTACATCGTCTGTTAGCATATTATTTATAATGCCAAGTGTCTTATCGCTTATCCACGTATTCACATTGTTCGGCGTCGAAAAAGTGTCAAGCATCACTTCCGCACCATATTTCAAACCCAGAGTTTCTCTATAGCTGGCTTTAACGTCTTGCTCAAATATGCTATTTATAAACATGCCATTCGCAAGCGACCTATTGGCATTATTTATATAAACTTTTGGTACATAATCGCCAATCAAGCCCTCTATTTGCGCCTTCGACTCTCCTTCAGCGCCATCCTTCAGCATCGCCAGCGCATATTTAATAGAAAGTGGACTATAAATACGGCTCTCGCCCTCGCCCACCATTCGCAAAAACGCCAAATCAAACTCGCTCAAATCATTGTTCGCCAGTCTTAGCTCAGACACTGGCACATTAACTGGCAAAAGCTCAGTCTGGTTATTGTTCTGCTCTCCAGAAACTTCACCATTATTACCGCCTTGGTCCCAAGGACGCATCATTACCAGCGCCACAATCGCCCCAATCATCACAAACAGCAATACTGTCATCAGTGGAATTATTTTATTCTTCTTTTTTGGCTCCGTCGAAACAGGCTCCGAAGTTACCGTTTCCGCCACTTGCTCGCCAATTTCCACTTCTTTCACCTCTTCTTTTTCGAAAGAGTTATCCTGCACTGGTATTTTTTCCATATAAAATATTTCCTATTAATGTCTATGTTTTTATTTTAACACAAGCTTAAAATTTTGCCTACTAAAAAACTCCCCATTCGGGAGCTTTTTAGTAAACTGTTTCACAAAACCTATTCTGCAGGAGCTTCTTCAGCGGCAGGCTCTTCTTTAGGTTGGTTCTTGCGCAACTTATCGGCATGCTTAGCCTTAGCCGACTTCACTGGCGCCTTCTTAAACCATTCGGGAAGTTTCACGCCGTTTTTCTCTAGCACAAACGCCACTCTAGAAGACGGTCGCGCGCCATTCTTCAAATAAAACTCCAGTTTTTCTTTGTCAAGAACGGTTTTTTTAGTTTCTGGGTTATAGTTGCCAACTTCAGCCACAACGCGCCCAGAAAGAGGGTGACGCTGGGATTCTTGGACGACTATCCGATACACAGGTGTATGTGCTCGGCCATTACGTTGCATACGAATCGCAAGCATATTGTCTCCTTAATTTTTATTACGCACCAATCATACCCCAAAAAAGCCTTTTTGTCTAGTCTACCACATCACCAATAAACTATCCCACCAAAAAACCACGGGCAAAACCTGTGGATTTTTGAACATATAAACTCTCAACTTTTATGTGTAAAGCCGACTCGCAGTTAGCTTTTGTTCAAAACGAACTAACCCTAGTTTAGCTAATTTTCCCGCTTATGTCAAGACTTTTTTGGGCCAAATTACCCTTGTTTTTCTAAAACTTTTCTGATAAAATAACTCCCAAGAAGCAGTTTGCCATATTTTTTTGTAGCAAGACTGGCTGGCGACCCATCTTGTAAAAATTCGGCAGTAATCTTCGGCGCTAAAGATTACAATAAACTTTAATCAAAAAAAGGAAATACGTGAAATCACAATCCGTCAACGGCCGCGTCTTCTTCACCGAAGGCGACCAAGCTCTCCCCATTCCTGACCTTATTGCTCACCAAAAGGACAGTTGGGAAGATTTTGTCAAATCTGGCCTTCGCGAAGTGTTTAACGAGCTTAACCCCATAGACGACTACACTGGTCAAAAGCTTGCACTCCGCTTCAAAGACTATTACTTCAAAGAACCATCCGAGTCCGAGCAAGATGCCAAGTTTAATCTTACCACCTACGACGCTCCACTCCACGTTATCGTTGAGCTAGAGAATAAAGTTACCGGCGAGAAAAAGGAACAAGACATCTTCTTCGGTGATTATCCTTGGATGACCGACCGCGCCACCTTCATCATCAACGGCACCGAGCGCGTTATTGTATCGCAACTCATCCGCTCCGCAGGTGTATTCTTTACCGCCGACCATATTGGCGAAAAAAATTATTACGGCGCTAAAGTCATTCCAGGCCGTGGTGCTTGGCTCGAATTCGAAACCGCCACTAATGGCGCCATCTATGTCAAAATCGACCGCCGTCGCAAAATCCCCGTTACTACTTTGCTCCGCGCTCTTGGTGTTGCCAAAAACTCCGACATCAAAGCCAAATTCGAGGGCACAGACAACGGTGATTTTTCCTATATCGATGCCACTCTCGAAAAAGATACTACTCGCGGCCAATCTGAAGCTCTCATCGAGGTCTACCGCCGTCTGCGTCCAGGCGATCTCGCCACCGTCGAAAACGCCAAAAACATGATTGAGCGCACCTTCTTCGACTACAAACGCTACGATTATTCTCGCGTTGGTCGTTTCAAAATCAATCAACGCCTTGGCTTTGATACTCCAAACGACAGCGAACATCGCACGCTTCAAATGCAAGATCTCGTTGCTATCGTTGCCGAAATAATCCGCCTCAACAACACTCAAGAGCCAGCCGACGACATCGACTCTCTCGCCAACCGTCGCATCAAGCTCGTTGGCGAACTGGTCCAGCGCCAATTTCGTCTTGGCATGCTTCGCCTGCAACGCAACATCCTCGACCGTATGTCTATGGCCAATGTCGAAGACGTTACCCCCTCCCAATTGCTCAACTCTCGTCCAGTCGTTGCGGCCGTCAAAGAGTTCTTTGCATCTTCTCAGCTCTCCCAGCTCATGGATGAAACCAACCCCTTTGCCGAACTTTCGCACAAGCGCCGCCTAAGTTCTATGGGGCCTGGAGGTCTCACTCGCGAGCGTGCTGGTTTTGACGTCCGCGACGCCCACCCAACACACTATGGTCGCATCTGCACCGTCGAAACCCCAGAAGGTGGTAACGTTGGTCTAGTGCTCAACCTCGCAACCTATGCTCGCATCAACGACTATGGCTTCATTGAGGCTCCTTATCGCATAGTTAAAAATGGCAAAGTTACAAACGAAGTTGTCTACGTTGACGCCTCCGCCGAAGATTCCATGATTATCGCCGACGCCAGTGTCAAACTCGATAAAGACGGCAAGTTCATCGACACCTATGTTTCCGCACGTGTCCACGGCACTCCTGCCCAAGTCGAATCGTCTCGTGTTACTCATGTTGATGCCGCCCACAAAGAGATTCTCGGGGTTTCTGCCTCTCTAATTCCATTTGTAGAGAAAAACCGTGTCGACCGCTCCCTCATGGCCTGCGCCATGCAGAAACAAGCCGTCCCGCTACTTCGCACCAACGCCCCTGTCGTAGGCACCGGTATCGAAGGTGAAGTTGCCAAAAACCTTTCTCAAATTATCTTCGCCGAAGGTGACGGCGAAGTCAAAAAAGCCGATGCCGTTTCAGTTATTGTCAAATATGCCGACAAATCCGAAAAAGAATACAAGCTCATCCACTTCGAAAAGAACAACGATGACCGCTGCTACAATATGCGCACCAAAGTCGTTCGTGGTCAAAAAGTCAAAAAAGGCGACGTTCTAATTGAAGGTGCTTCCGTAGAGAACGGCGAACTCGCTCTTGGCAAAGACTTGCTTGTTGCTTTTATGCCTTGGCGTGGCTACAACATGGATGATGCCATCGTCATTTCTTCCCGTCTTGTCGAAAACGACGAACTTACCTCTATCAACATCAAAGATTACGATGTCGAAGTCCGCGAAACCAAACTTGGCCCCGAGCAAATCACTCGCGACATTCCAAACGTCAGCGAACATTCTCTCCGTCATCTCGGCGAAGACGGTATCGTTACCGTAGGTAGCGAAGTATCAACTGGCGACATTCTCGTTGGCAAAATTACGCCCAAAGGCGAACAAGAACTCAGCTCCGAGGAGCGTCTTCTTCGCGCCATCTTCGGCGAAAAAGCCAAAGACGTACGCGATACTTCCGTTCGCATGAACGGCGGCACTGGCAAAGTCATCGGCGTACGCGTCTATACTCGCGAACAAGGCCACGACCTCAAAGCTGGCGTCCTCATGCAAATTAAAATCTTCGTCGCCGAAATGCGCAAAATTGATGTCGGCGACAAACTTGCTGGACGCCACGGCAACAAAGGTGTTGTTTCTCGCATTCTCCCTGTCGAAGACATGCCATTCATGGCTGACGGTACCCCAGTCGACATCTTATTGTCCCCAATGGGCGTACCCTCCCGCATGAACCTCGGCCAGCTCTTCGAAACTCATCTTGGTTTCGCCGCCAAGGCCCTTGGCTATAAAGTTGCCACCCCATCCTTCAACGGTGTTCCTAGTGACGTCATCTCAAGAGAGCTCAAAAAAGCTGGCTTCGACGAAGATGGCCGCGTCCAACTTTACGACGGCCTCACTGGCGAACCTTTCAATGAACGCACATCGGTCGGCATCATGCACATGATTAAACTTCACCACATGGTCGAAGACAAAATCCATGCCCGTTCTACTGGCCCATACACCATGGTTACCCAACAACCACTTGGTGGTAAAGCTCAAAACGGTGGTCAGCGTTTCGGAGAAATGGAAGTCTGGGCGCTAGAAGCCTACGGCGCCGCCACCACCCTTCAAGAAATGCTCACCATTAAATCCGACGACGTTTATGGTCGCGCCAAGACCTACGAAGCTATCATCAAAAATGAGCCAATTGAGGGTCCCAAACTTCCTGAAGGTTTCAACGTTCTCGTTAAAGAACTCCAAGGCCTTGGTCTCAAAGTAGACCTCCTAGACCACGGAGAAATGAACGACGCTTCCGACGTCATCGAAGAAACCTCGCGCGAAATCGAAAAAGAAAAAGACGATCAATTAATCTACTCTCAGCACAAAGCCGAATCCGAAGCCACCATTACCGACCTCGATTCCGAAGCTGGCAGAGCCGAGCTTGAAGCTGAAGGTATGCAAATAACAGAGGAAAGTGATGCAACCACCGACCTCGGAGAGGAGTTCTAATATGGCTTGGATGGACAATTTCATATCCGCTAGCGATTTTGATTCAATCCGCCTAAGCGTGGCTTCTGCCGACGACATCCTAAACTGGAGTTACGGCGAGGTCCTCAAACCAGAAACCATTAACTACCGCACCCAAAAGCCCGAACGCGACGGCCTTTTCTGCGAACGTATCTTTGGCCCAGTCAAAGACATCAACCCACACGATGCCAAACTCAAAGGCGTCCGCTCTCGCGAGGCTGCCGTCGACAAAGAAGGCAACCTCGTTACTAAAAGCATCACTCGCCGCGAACGCATGGGGCACATCTCCCTTGCCGCACCTGTCGCCCACATTTGGTTCATGCGTGGTACGCCATCTGCCATTTCCACCATCCTCGATCTCACCGTCAAAAACATTGAGAAAATCATCTATTTTGCTACCTACCTAATCACCTCTGCCAAAGACGAAGAGGTCGAAAAAACCCTTTCCGACCTCGAAGCTCAAACCGAAGCCGCCAGAAATGCCATCAAGCTTCGCTACTCCAAAGAAGCCGAAGTCAAAGGCGCAGATGTCAAGGCGCTCGCAGAAGCTCAGTCCAAAGAACTCGAAAATCTCGAAACCGATTTTGTTCGCCGCAAAACTCTCCTCGAAAGCTTCCACAAGGGTGCAGTCATTAGCGAAGTCGACTATCGCAACCTTCCCGAAGAATACGAAGGTCTTATCGAGGTCGGCATGGGTGCTACCGCCATCAAAAAACTTCTCGACGAAGTAGATTTAGATCTTCTCATCAACGAACTCAAAGAAGAGTCCAAAACCGCCAAGGGCCAAAAAGCCAAAAAAATCATCAAGCGCCTTAAAACGCTCGAGGGTATGCAAGCTGCTGGCATCAAGCCAAACGACCTAATTCTTACCGTTATCCCAGTTATCCCTCCCGATTTGCGTCCAATGATTTCTCTCCCAGGTGGCCGCTTTGCTACTTCCGACCTAAACGACCTTTATCGCAGAGTCATCAACCGCAACAACCGCCTCAAAAAACTTCTCGAGCTCAATGCCCCAGAAGTCATCTGCCGCAACGAAATGCGCATGCTCCAAGAGGCCGTCGATGCTCTAATCGACAACTCCGCCTCCCATGGCTCTCGTTCCGCCGCCTCCCAAAACGGTCGTCGCAAACTTAAATCTCTTTCCGACCTTCTTAAGGGCAAGCAAGGTCGCTTCCGTCAAAACCTTCTAGGCAAACGCGTAGACTACTCTGGCCGCTCCGTCATCGTAGTCGGTCCCGAGCTCAAGCTCAACGAATGTGGCCTGCCCAAGCAAATGGCGCTCGAGCTATTCAAGCCATTCGTTATTTCTTGGCTCATCTCTCACGAACACGCCAACAACATTCGCGCCGCCGCTCGCATGATTGAATCTAGCGAAGCTGTTATCTGGGATGCGCTCGACGAAGTTATCCAAGGCCGTTACGTCCTCTTAAACCGCGCTCCGTCCTTGCACCGCCTTTCTGTCCAGGCTTTCCAACCCAAACTCATCAACGGCAAAGCCATCCAGCTCCATCCGCTCGTCGCCTCTGGCTTTAACGCTGACTACGACGGCGACCAAATGGCTGTCCATCTTCCACTTTCTCAAGCCGCCCAAGATGAGGCTCGCGAACTTATGTCTGCCACTAAAAACCTCTTAAAGCCCGCCGATGGTGCTCCCGTTCTTGCCATCTACCAAGACGTCGTGCTTGGTATTTACTACTTAACTTACGACAAGCCTGGCACCAAAACCGAAAAGGCTCATGCCTTCTCTTCCATCTACGAAGCCGAAATGGCCTACAACAAGGGAATTATTGCCCTTCAAACGCCTATCCGCGTCTTTGCTAAAAAAGAAATCCGAAACACCACTTTGGGCCGTGTTATCTTCAACGAAATCCTACCCAAAGACTACCCATACGACAACTCTGTCCAAACTTCCAAGCAACTCAAAAAAGTTATGGCCGACATCTTTGATATGTATGGCCCAGAAGTTACCGTCAAAACCGCTGATGCCGTCAAAAACCTTGCGTTCGAGTACGAAACCATCGCTTCCGTTTCCACTGCCAAAGACGATTATCCAACTTACCCAGAAATTGCCGACTTCATCGCCGAGGGCGATGCCAAAACTGCCCTCATCCAAGACCAATTCAACCAAGGTCTTGTCACCGAAGAAGAGCGTCGCAATCTCACTATCATGAACTGGCGCGACATCGACAAAAAGATTTCCGACTTCCTCAAAGAAAAACTGTCCGAAATGGACACCGACATCGCCGTCATGGTTAACTCTGGTGCTCGTGGCTCCGTATCCAACATCAAGCTAGCGTCTGCTGAAATTGGCATCATGGTCGATATTAACAACAATGAAATCGAACTTCCCGTCAAAAGCTCCTACAAAGAAGGTCTCAACACTCTCGAATCCTTCATCGCCACGCGTGGCGCTCGCCAAGGCCAAGTCTCCACCGCCCTTCGTACTGCCGACTCTGGTTACCTTACTCGTCGCCTTGTTGATGTTGCCCAAGACGTTTTCACAACCGACGAAGAGGCTTACGATCCAGGATTTGCCATCTATAAGTCCGAAACTGAGCAAACTGGTATTGGCTTTGCTACTCGCATTGCTGGGCGCTACACCGCCGAAGCCATCCCAGGTTATCTAGAAGCCGATCAGCTCATCACCCGTGAACTCGCCGCTCAACTCGAAAATGACGACCAAATCGACTCTGTCAAGATTCAATCCGTACTTACCACCACGGCCGTTAACGGCGTTCCTCGTAAAGCCTATGGTGTCGACATGGCCACTCGCGAACTCGTTGCTGCCCACCAACCAGTCGGCGTAATTGCCGCTCAATCTCTTGGTGAACCTGGCACTCAGCTTACGCTCGATACTAAACACGGCTCCGGTGTTGCCGGTTCTGGTGCTATCGCTCGAGGTCTTCCTCGTGTCGAAGAGCTTCTTGAAGCTCGTACACCAAAAGGCCAAGCTTGGGTTTCCCCAATCGACGGCATCGTCGAGGCGCACGAAGATGGTTCTCATTATATCGTCACCATCACACCAGAATCTGGCGAAACCATCCGCATTGAGCTTCAAGACAAAAAGCCAAAAATCAAAGACGGTGCTTCCGTTAAAACTGGCGACGTCATCGCTTCAAAGGCCAAAGGCGCTGAACCCATCATTGCTCCGTTCGATGGTAATGCTCAATTAGTCGAAGGGGCCATCATCCTCGTTGGTGCCGCGTCCTCGCCCGTTCGCATTGAAATCCCCACATCCGCCGAACTCGTAGTCAAAACCGACGATACTGTTACTGCAGGCGACCGCCTCACTACAGGCTCTCTCAATCTCCAGGACCTTCTCCGCTACAAAGGCGCCGAAGCCACTCAACGTTACATCATGAACGACGTAATGTCAGTTTACGCCGCCCAAGGCCACGAAATTTCCGCCAAACATTTCGAAGTCATCATACGCCAGATGTTTAACCGCGTCATGATTACCGATTCTGGCGACTCTACTTTTGTGGCTGGCGATATCATCGGTCGCGCCGCTGTCGAAACCGAAAACAAAGAGCTCGAAAAAGCTGGCAAAACTCTGGCCTCATTCGAACACCTCTTGCTCGGTATCACCAAAGTGTCCATCTGGTCCGACTCGTTCCTCTCTGCTGCGTCCTTCCAGGATACAACCCGTGTCCTTATTAACGCCGCTATTAACGGCCGCGTCGATCATCTCCATGGCCTCAAAGAGAACGTCATCATCGGTCGCAAGATTCCTGTTGGAACAGGTGTACGTCCGCTCGAATCTTCAGTTGCCGAGCCTACCGAAAAAGACATCGAAGATCTCTAAACGAGCTGTTCGCCCACCAACTGCAAAGAGCCACCGCCAAGCGGTGGCTCTTTCAACTCAAATCAAAAAAACACCCCTTGTTTTTCTCTATAATTCGTAGTATAATAATATACGTATTTCTATACCTAGACGCAAAGGTGTGTCCAAAGCCCCAAAAGCCACGGAAACTGCCTACAAGTCTAGATTTAATAATGTTAAATTTAAGGGAAAGGAAAAGAATGCAAGTCATTCTCGGCACCAAAATTGGTATGACCCAAATCATCGGCAAAGATGGTGTTGTGACTCCAGTCACTATCATCCAAGCTGGCCCTGCCACAGTGACTCAGATTAAAACCGTCGACACCGATGGTTATAACGCTGTGCAGCTTGGGTTTGGTAAGGGTAAGAATCTGAGCAAGTCGGTTTCTGGCCACGTCAAAAAGGCTGGAGAAAACATCAATCCTAAAGTCCTCAAAGAGTTCCGCATCGACAATCTCGGCGACCTCAAGCTCGGAGATGTCATCACCGTCGAGGCATTCAAGCTCGGCGACAAAGTTTCCGTCACTGGCATCTCAAAAGGTAAAGGCTTTGCGGGTACCGTCAAGCGCTGGAACTTCCAAGAGTCCCGCAACACTCACGGCTTCAAGGGCGACATTAGAAAAGTCGGTTCTATCGGCTCAATGTATCCCCAAAAAGTCTTTAAGGGCAAACGCATGCCAGGTCGCATGGGTCACGACCAAATTACCGTTAAAAACCTCGTTGTTAGTTTCATCGACACCGAAAACAATCTCATTGGCCTAAAAGGCGCTGTTCCAGGCCCCAAAAAGGGCACTGTAACCATCGAGGGAAAGGAATAATATGGCCACAGATTCACAACTAAACAAAGATGTCTTTAGCCTCGAAGTCGAAAATCACGAGCTTCTAAAGCTCGCTTACGACGCTTATCTCGCCAACTCCCGCTCATCTCACGCCAAAACCCTAAAACGTGGCGAAGTCAGTGGCGGTGGCAAAAAACCTTGGAAACAAAAGGGAACTGGTCGTGCTCGTTTTGGCTCCACCAGAAACCCCATCTGGCGTCACGGCGGCATCGCATTTGGTCGCACTGGCGAAGAAAACTTCACTAAACGCATCTCCAAAGGCTCCAAAAAACTTGCCGTTCGTCAAGCTCTTTCCCTAAAAAATGCCGATAAATCCGTTTTTGTGTCCGAGTTCGCCGTATCTGGCAAAACCAAAGATTTTGTTAAGATTCTCGACAAAGAAAAACTAACAAACAAAACCGTTCTTACGGTTGTTGCCGAAAAAACTCCCGAACTCATCCGTTCTACCAATAACCTCGCAAACGTCAAGCTCGTCCGCGCTTCATACCTTAACGTATTTGATATTCTCAACGCCGACGCCGTTCTTTTCGAACCTAAAGCCATCAAAGAAACCACTACTTGGCTTCTAGGAAAGGAGAGTAAATAATCATGGCCGAGAAAAAAACTATTATCAAGTCCGACGAAAAGCAAGCCAAAGTAAAGCTCAATCTTCTCGAGCCTCGCGCCACCGAAAAGACCTATCGTGAGCAAACTAAGCGCACTTATGCCTTTTTCGTCAAGCCTGCAGAAACCAAACAGTCCATTGCTAGTCGTGTTCAAAAAGACTACAACGTTACCGTTACCGACGTTCGCGTTCTAACTCGCAAAGGCAAAAGAACCAAATACTCAAAGGGCAAACACGCCTACCCAGGCATTGCCTATCGCTACGATCGCAAACTAGCCTACGTTACCTTAAAAGACGGCGACTCCATCAAGGTCTTCGAAGTCAAAGACAACGCTGACGCCAAAAAGGCCAACGAATCAGCTGGAGCCAAAGCTTCCGAAGCTAAGCCTGCCACCAGAAAGGAAACAAAATAATGTCCATCAAAGCATATCGTCCCACTACGCCAGCACAACGTCAAAAGACTACGCAAGATTTTGATGGTATCACCACCAAAAAATCACTCAAATCTCTTACGCTTGCTAAAAAACAACAAGCTGGCAAAAACAGTCAAGGGCGCATCACTGTTCGCCATCGTGGTGGCGGTGTCAAACGTCACTATCGCCTTCTCACCCATAATCTACCCGAAGGCTTAAAGCTCACCGTTGTCGAGCTCGAGTACGACCCCAATCGTAGCGCTCGCATTGCCCGTGTCAAAGACCAAAACGGCATTTTCTACTACGTCCTAGCCGACACCGAAATGCAAAAAGGCTCCACCTTCGAAACTGGCAAAGGCGTCGCTGTTGAGCACTCCAATCGCATGCCACTCTCGGAAGTTCCCGTAGGCACCTTCGTCTACGCAGTCGAACTCACTCCAGGCCGCGGCGCACAAATGGTTCGTGCTGCTGGCGCTTCCGCTCAGCTCATGGCTAAAGAAGATGGCTATGCTACTCTACGCATGCCATCTGGAGAAGTTCGCAAAGTTCTCGAAAATTGCACTGCCGCCATCGGCACCGTTGGCAACCTTCAGCATCAAAATGTCAAAATTGGTGCCGCTGGCCGTCGTCGTCGCAAAGGTATTCGCCCAACTGTTCGCGGTGTTGTCCAAAACGCAACCGACCACCCACACGGTGGTGGTGACGGCGGACGCCATGGCACGGGCAAAGCCCCACGCACTCCTTGGGGTCAACTCACCTTAGGTTACCGTACTCGTCATAATAAGAAAACTAATAAATACATCGTGCGTAGTCGTCACGAAGGAAAGAGGAAATAATGTCTCGTAGTTTGAAAAAAGGCCCCTTTGTGGACTACAAGCTAGAAAAGAAGATTAAGGCTCTCTCCCTCGAAGACCGTACCGTTATTAAAACTTGGGCTCGCCAGTCCACCATCTCTCCTGAAATGGTCGGACGCACTATTGCCGTCCACAACGGCAAAACCCACGTTCCTGTTCTCGTTTCCGAGAACATGGTCGGTCACAAACTCGGAGAGTTTTCCCCCACTCGCAAATTTAAGCGACATGGTGGCAAAAAAGCTGCTGAAGCCGCAGCCGCAAAGGGAGAAGCATAATTATGACTACTAAATTTGCACATGCCTACATCAAAGGCGTCGACTCCATGCCCAGAAAAACCAGCGTAGTCGCATCTCTAGTTCGCGATCGCTATGTTTCCGATGCTGTCGTAATTTTAGAACACACCCCACGTCGTGCTGCTCGTGCGGTTCTCAAAGCCGTCGAATCCGCCAACGCCAATCTTCTAAATACCGTCGAATCCATAGACCCCAAAACCATTCGCATCGCTCGCATCTCCGTAACTGCTGGTACTCGCATCCGTCGCTACGTCCCAGCTTCACGTGGTCGTGCTCTCCCGTTCGAAAAAATCTCTAGCAATATATTCGTCGAAGTTGCTGGGGAGGAAAAAGTAGAAAAAGAAAAGAAATCCGCTCGTAAGGCCGAAAAAGCGGACACTAAGGAGAAAAAATAATGGGACAAAAAGTCAATCCTATCTCCTATCGTCTCCAAGTCAGCAAAGACTGGTCTTCCAAATGGTTTATCAAAAAGTCCAATTTCAAAAATTGGCTCATCGAAGACATCAAAATTCGCGAACTTATCGAAAACCGTTTTAAGACTCGCCCGACGATAGCCAAAATCAATATTGAGCGCTCTGCCAACCTCACCACCATCACCATTCTCACCGCCAAAGCTGGTGCCGTTATTGGCAAACAAGGCGCAGGTATCAACGAGCTCAAAAAAGAACTCGAAAAAATCGTTACCGGCCCAATTCGCATCAATGTCGAAGAAGTTAAAAAACCAGAACTAAATGCCAAACTCGTCGCCGAGAATATCGGTTTTCAACTCGGCAAGCGTATGAACTTCCGCCGCGCCGTCAAAATGGCCTGCCAATCCACCATGTCTGCAGGAGCACAAGGCATTCGCGTCGAAGTTTCTGGCCGTCTAAATGGCGCCGAAATGTCTCGTCGCGAAAAGTTCATCGAGGGATCCGTCCCCCTACATACTCTTCGTGCCGACATCGACTTCTACTGCCATCATGCTCCCACCATTGCGGGTATCGTTGGCGTTAAAGTCTGGATTTATAAAGGGGAGAAATAATCATGGCAATTTTACTTCCTAAAAAGACCGCTCATCGCAAAGTCCGCAAAGGCAAAAACGAAGGCGTGGCTACTCGT
This sequence comes from Candidatus Saccharimonadota bacterium, assembly GCA_017404245.1. GTDB lineage: Bacteria > Patescibacteriota > Saccharimonadia > Saccharimonadales > Saccharimonadaceae > Nanosyncoccus. The sequence goes on from JAFRCT010000006.1 coordinate 114,896, forward strand.
TGCAACACCGTCGCATTTGGCGACTACGGCCTAATGTCCTTGCAAAACGAGCGCGTCAATTCACGCCAAATTGAAGCTGCTCGCCAAGCTATCACTCGTTACATCAAACGTGGTGGCAAAATCTGGATTCGCATTTTCCCGCACACTCCAGTTACCAAAAAACCACTCGATGTCAAAATGGGTAGTGGCAAAGGTGAACCACAATTCTACGTGGCCAAAGTCAAAGCTGGCACTGTCATGTTTGAAATCGCCGACGTAACCGAAGCCGAAGCCAAAGAAGCGCTTCGCCTAGCTGGTCACAAACTACCAGTTCGTACCAAAATTATAAAGAAAGAGGAGTTCTAATTATGGCACACACATTAGTCGGGATTGTTTCCTCCGATAAACGTGATAAGACCATTACCGTCTCCATCACGAGTCGCGAAACACACCCTCTCTATCGAAAGCAGTACACCAAAACTCGCAAATATACTGCCGACGACCCCAAGAACGAGGCGCACATTGGCGACAAAGTCGAAATCGCTGCTTGCCGTCCGCTCTCCAAAACCAAAGCTTACAAGCTTGTCAAGATTCTCGAACGCTCTCATGGCTCAATCGAGCTAAAAGAAGACGTCAACGACGCTCTTGCTAGCTCCAAAGTCGAAGAATCCATAGAAGGGGGCAAATAATATGATTCAACAAGAAACCAGATTAAAGGTTGCCGACAACAGTGGCGCCAAAGAACTCGGCGTAATCCGCGTCCTCGGTGGCACTCGTGCTCGTTATGCACGTGTTGGTGACATCGTCACTTGCTCCGTCAAGGATGCTTCTCCAACTGGCGGCGTCAAGAAAAAGGCCGTTGTCCGCGCAGTCATCGTTCGCACCCGCCAGCAAATTCGCCGTCCCGATGGCTCCACCATTCGCTTCGATGACAACGCCGCTGTGCTAGTTAATGACGACAAAACTCCACGCGGCACTCGTGTCTTCGGCCCAGTTCCGCGCGAACTTCGCGACCTTGGTTTTTCCAAGATTATCAGCTTAGCCCCGGAGGTACTCTAAATATGTCTACCCAAAAATATACTCCAAGGCTCAAAGAGCTCTACGAAGGCTCAAAAGCCAAACTGCAAAAAGAGCTTGGTCTAAAAAACATCAATCAAGTTCCAGCTCTTGAAAAAATCGTAGTATCCGCAGGCGTCGGTAAAAAACGCGACGATAAACGCTTCACCGAAACCGTCGAGCTTACTCTAGAAAAAATCACTGGTCAGGCCCCAACTTCTCGCCTTGCCAAAAAGTCCATCGCTACCTTCAAAATCCGAAAAGGTATGGGTGCACCCGTCGGCTATCTCGTTACGCTCAGAAACGACAAAATGTACGAATTTGCCGACCGCCTTATCAATGTCGCTCTTCCGCACGTTCGTGACTTTCACGGCGTTCCCAAAAATTCATTCGACAGACAAGGCAACTACTCTCTAGGCCTCAAAGAACAAACCGTCTTCCCAGAAATCACTTTCGAAGACTCTGCTGTTCTTCACGGTCTAGAAATAACCTTTATTATTAAAAACGGTTCAAAGGAAGGAAGTACTAAGTTGTTAGAAATGCTTGGTATGCCGTTCGAGAGAGAGGAGAACAAGTAATGGCTAAAAAATCTGCTGTTCTTCGCGACCAAAAACGCGCACAAATGTACAACAAATATAAAGCCAAACGCGCCGAACTCAAAGCCGCTGGCGACCTCGAGGGGCTTCAAAAGCTTCCTCGCAATTCCTCCATTACGAGGCTCAAAAATCGCGACATGCTAGATGGACGTCCTCGTGGCTATATGCGTCGTTTCGGTATGAGCCGTATTACCTTCCGCGAGAAAGCCTCTAAAGGGGAAATCCCTGGTGTTACTAAGAGTAGTTGGTAGGAGAAAGGAAAAGAAATGTCTATAGAGTCAACAGATCAAATCGCGGACCTTCTAACGCGTATCCGCAATGCCATTATGGTAGGGAAAAACGATATTTACGTTCCCACTTCCAAACTCAAGGTTGCCATTATCGACTCCCTCAAAAAGTCTGGTTACCTTTACAGCTACGAAGTCGTCGAACACTCACCACGAAACACTCTCCATCTCGTCATTGCCGAACCTGGCAAAGTTGCCAAAATCAACGAAATCGAAAAGGTTTCCAAACCTGGTCGTCGTGTCTATGCTGCCGCCAGCGAGATTCCCAAAGTTAAATCTGGGCGTGGCCTCGTCCTCGTTTCTACCTCAAAAGGTATCATGACTGGCCAAGAAGCCATTAAAAACCGCCTTGGCGGAGAAATCCTCGTCAAAGTCTGGTAGCAAAAAATAACTCCCACTAGGGAGTTATTTTTTTATCCATGTCCCCTCACAAGATTTTCTCACGCACCAGTTCTCCCTCCGCAAAATAGTACAGCCACCTACCATTCCCACTAATCGTTATCACCTTACCGCTCTGAACTCCAGCACTCACTAAACTCCTTCTATTTAATCCATCATAATCTAATACTTCCAGACCACCACCCTCATGTATTTCATATCTCAAAAACTCATCCACCCACCCATTCTCCTCGCCCATCTCAAACTCTTTAATCTGCGCGGCCTCAATATCAAACACTGCCTGTTTTACGCCAGCGCTCATCGCCAACACCATCCCCTTGCCGCATCTATCCAACTTCTCAACCAAAAAACTGAGTTTCGTGTCCACAATTTTCTGTACTGCATCGTCTTTCTCTGGCCAAAATCCACTCTTATATATCTTCAGGCTTAGCTCATCTAACGCCGTAAAATAAAAATCCTGCAAATATCTCATCACGGCAATTTTTACGTCGCTATTTCTTACTAGACGCACCAAATAGCTATCCACAGCCCCCATTCTATACGCCCTTAGCTCATATAATGTCTTTTTCTCTCCATTATCTTCATCTATTACACTTCTGCTCGCCAAATAAGCAATTCTCTCGCCATCATTATCAAACTTTATCACATCCGTAAGAAACGCCTCCGAGACATTTTTTTCCCGCAGATTTATCTCTCTAAGCTCGCCACTAGTAGTAAGCAGTAATAATTTATCTCCAGCATCGCTTTCAAACTTCAAGCCAGCTATTTCAATAGCTACTTCCTCCACACCATTCTCCTTAGCCTCTGCGCTTCTCACTAAACTCTCCCGTTTCATCTCGCTATAACTCCTCACCACTTCACTCACATTCACCACCTCGTCAAGATTCTTAACGTTAATCACAAAGTACTCTCCATTCATCTTGGCAAGTAATCGCTCCGAATTGTTGCTCCAAGCAACCTCACTAACAGTCTCTACTTTCTTAGCCACCTTCTCGCCTGAGGTTTCTTCAATTTTCGCCATCTTAATGTCGGGTACGGCGACATTAAGCTCCATAATACCCAAGTCGCCATCAATTACTAAAACCATTCTTTCGGCATTCGGACTTACACCCACTACGTTTACATCTTTTTTATCAAAACTACTTACTTTCTCCACGTCTCGCTCCAATAAAAATAGCCTTGGATAATTAAGCCTATATATCAATCCTTCTACGACGTTTATAGTCTTAGACCAAATGTCAAAACCATCCCTGCTTAGCGTTATCTCGTGTTCGCCAGAAATCACCGTACGACTTGCATTGGTTCTCAAAAGCAATGGCGCTCCACCATCTATCGTAATAGTAGCGCCCGCTGGCACTGAGGAAATCTGCACTAAACCCGTACGCTCCACAACCTCTCCCTGTCCACCAATTCCTCTAAGGTTAAAAGAATAGCCCATTACTACCAAGGTCAGAAAAATCACCAGAAAAATCACCACCACAAACATTAGTATCTCGGTAACAATCAACCTAATGTGTTGCCTGCGCTGGATTCTCTCCTGCTCTTCCATAATATATATGGTAGATTATACCATAATTTTTTTACAAAAATAGCTCTTGCTTTTCCAATCTGCTTAATGTTATTATTTTAATAAGAATAATAAAGCGAGGTAATTATAAATATGGAAGACAATTCCGGTGCCGAAAAGATTCGAGTTTCCAGCTCTGCTTCGCACCAACGCGTTCAGAAATCTACAACCCTAAATCGTCGTTACGTCAAAAAACCCGAAGCCACCGCAATTGATTCCGTTGCTAAGCGTCGCGCCGAAGACCTCAAGCGTCGTCAAGCTCTTGCCGACAAAATCAATCACGAACGCCTCACCGCACTAAACACCAAGAAAAAGACCATCGCCGTTCCTCAGCCCGTTCAGCCAGCTCAGCCAATTCAGCCCGTCCAGCCCATCGTTCAGCCCAACATGCAAAATTACCAAGCCCCCAAGCCACTTTCCGCAACCATCGAAAAAAGTCTCAACGCCAACCCCATCGAACCTCGCTCGGCCAAAGAGTTAAAAGACAGTGCACTAAAAAGTGCCCTCAAATCCGTTACCGCCATCAACACCGAGCCAACCCCAGCACATCAAGACATCTCCTCTCGCATCACTTCAAAGCGCACTTTTACCCCTTCCAAAGTCCTTCTCGCTTTTGGTTGTGCCGCTTTAGCCGTTGGTGCCATCTCTTATTTTGTCTCCACTAGCACGCCAGACATTTCAGTTCGCGTAGCCGCCATGCAATCTGGCATCGAAGCCACCTATCCATCATACATTCCACGTGGCTACTCATTGTCCGACATCATTTCCGAAGAGGGCAAGCTCACCATGTCTTTCTCTTCATCTGACAACACCTCCTTCACCTTAATCGAGGAAAAATCAGCCTGGGATAACGAAACCCTAGAAAGCACCTACGTAAAGCCCACTTGGAGCGCCAATTACACCTCTGTCCGAGAACAGGGAATCACCATCTTTATTTCTGGCTCCGATGCCGCTTGGGTTAATGGAGGCATCTTCTACCGCTTAGACGCTTCTGGCAACAACCTCACCAAAAAGCAAATCAAGTCCATCGTCGTTTCCCTCTAAATGTTTTCTGTTTCGCCTCTTGAATTTCGCTTTCCCCTCGATGCTTCTCAACGTTCTTTCTCTTTTATCGTCGAAAATCAAGCTGGCGCTCCCCTCAATTTTAAGCTTTACGTCGCCCCCTCGCCAGATTTAACCGACTCAACTTACGGCCATCTCGCCGACTGGGTCGTGCTTTCAGAAACCTCGCTCACTCTTGCACCAGGAGAAAAGCGCGAGGTTTCTTTTTCGGTCTTTCCTCCCAGCTCGCTCCCAGACGGCGGCCAATACGCTAACCTCTACGTCGAAACTCTTGGAGACACTAACGTCGTCGCGCCCGAACAGGGAATCAATCTTTCTTCTCGAATTTCCATTCCACTATACGGCATCGTCACTTCCGGAGAGAACCATGCGCGCACCGAACTTCGTGCGCTCGAACTTTCTCCAACTTTTACTTTTTCCGATCTTTACGCTTCCACCACCTTAAAAAACTCTGGGAACCTCGACTTTTCCGTTTCAAGCTCTTTTTCTGTTTCCTCGCTACTTGGTCGCGAACTTTATTCTTCTTCTTCGTTCACTGACGTCCTACCTACCACAGAAAAAACCATCGCCTTTAACTGGGGAGGAACCCCTCCGCTCGGTCTTTACCGCTTAACCTATTCACTCAAAGCTGCCGACCTTAATGCTTCACTTTCCCGCATCGTTGTCGTTGCTTCGCCCTTGTCCTTCGGCATTTTTGTCTTTCTTATTCTCTTCGCTTTTTTGGCTACGTTTTTCAGGCACGCGCACGCCCCCAAACGCCACTCTTAGCTACCATCTTTTACACATCTCACCGTAAATGCATCCCACTTATCATACGCCCTCACTGGCGTTACTTCATTACTCTTCACCCCAAGCCTATACGCGCTATCTGCGTCCGCCACTGTTGCACTCCAATACCTCGCATAAGTTCCTCTGTTCGAATCAGCAGTTTTGTTATGGTCGCCCGCATAAACCATGTTCACCGGATATGCCCTTAACCCCGAGTCCGAGTTTGTCGCGCCGCCATTAACCGCCGTATTTAGCGCCGCAAATTCTCCGCCTGCACCTCCAGTTGGCAATCTCCATCCGCTCGGGCAAATGTCGCCCGCCGCATTTCCACTTGTTTGAGTGTAGGTTCCATTGCCCGCCGTCGCCGTATACCAGTTATACCAAACCCCATAGCTCCACAGCGAAGAAGTATTATTATTCGCATTATAGCTAGCCGTCAAATTTCTGTTTATGTTGTTCATATCAAACACAATCTTGTCAATACAATCCGCGCTTCTGCTTCCACACATCTGCGTTGTCGACATCGCGCTCGCCGCTTGGGTTAAGAACGTCGCCGTTGGTGAATTCGTATTCGCCGCCGTTATAGTCGCACTAGAAAGATCCAGCCTCAAGTTCTCCATCATCCAGCATTTTCCGTCCGCTAACTTCGCCACGGCATAGGTATTGTTATCTCTCGTGTCCGTCAAGGCCGTTACGCTCCCCACGCTCATTGCCGAACACCCTGTAAAGCTCTGCATCGTCCCCGCCGAAGCCAGCCACGTCGCCCAAACCCTCTGCCCTTCCGACGATAGATCGCCCGTCCTCATTGTCCCCATCGCCCCGTAAGTCGTTCCACTACCGTCCTCCGCCGTGTTCCATCCCAAAAATCCATAGCCATCTCTCGAAAAATCGCTCGGACGTAACACCACATTAGTCCCAGAACCAGCCGAATGTGCCAAGCTAGTCCCCGCATCCGCACCATTCCCCATATAGCAAATATTTCCAGCCGAGCAATCTGTCTCTCTCCAAACCGCATACAACGTTGCCTCCAGATCCGTCGTCGAGAAAGTGTCTCCTCCACTATAATCCGCCGTCGTCGCCTCAGGGTCCTCACTCCAGCCCAAGAACACATAATCACTCCTCGTTGGTAGCAAGCTTGAAACCGTATAATCAAACGTCGCAGCTTCGGTTATTGTTGCTATTGTGCTAGGCGCGCCAGTTCCACCATTTGCGTCATATGAAAGTGTTCCTGTTTTTCCCCAAATCGCATATAGCGTCAATGTTCCACCACTGCTAATGCCCATGTCTCTTGCCGCTTCTGCTACCATATCTAAATCTTTCACGTTCGTGCCGCTTCCATCTGCTGCCGTGTTCCATCTCGAAAACACAAAATGCGCGTGCACATATTCTACTGGTTTCGTCGCCACCGTATTCAAGTTTACATTTACATCGTCCGCCATTGTCCCGTCAGCCCCGTTTGCCTCATAATGAATCGTCCCATTAAGCGCTACATTGTTAATTTTTACAATACACCTAATGTTAAACCCGTCCCACTTTCCCCAGCTATTCGCCGGCGTAACCTGCGTCGCAGAATATCCCATTCTATACGAATTGTTTGCATTTGTTGCCGTTGCCGACCAAATTCTTCCTTGTCTCCCACGCCCCGTCGTAATTGTTGCGTTGTAATCTCCCGAGTAAACAAAGTTCACCGGATATGCCCTTAACCCCGAGTCCGAGTTTGTCGCGCCGCCATTAACCGCCGTATTTAGCGCCGCAAATTCTCCGCCTGCACCTCCAGTTGGCAATCTCCAACCTGCCGGACAAAGATCTCCCGCCACGCTTCCGCTCGTTTGAGCATACGTCCCGTTACCCGCCGACGCCGTATACCAGTTATAATACACCCCAAAGCTCCACCAAGTTGTATTCGACGCGTCTGCATTCCAACCCGGCGTCAAACTCCTGTCTATATTGTTTGCGTTATAAGAAACCGTGTCGTCACAAGCCGCCGTATCCAAAGCGCACATCGACGTTGTCGAGTTCGATGCTGTCGCCATCTCAAGAAAATCTGTCGTCGGCCCGTTTGTATTCGCTCCAGAAAGCAACGCCGTTCGCGGATTCAGCCTGAAATTCTCCACCGTCCAACAATTTCCGTCCGCCAACTTCGCCACCAAATACGTATTCCCGTCTCTAAAATCCGTCAGCGCCGTTACGTCCCCCGTGTTCATCGCCGAACACCCCATCCAGTTTTGCAAAATCCCCTCGCTCGCTTTCCAAATTGCGTAAAGTTTAGTTCCGCTTACACTCAAATCTCCAGTACGAATTGTCTCCATCGGCCCATACATCGTTCCGCTCCCGTCCGCCATCATATTCCACCCCACAAACGCATACCCTGACCTCGAAAAGTTCGGCGCTATTAACATCACATTACTATTACTCGTTGCTGTTTGCTCCGTCATCACTCCCGTTCCATCGTCGCCATTCCCGAGATAACAAATCCGTTCCGCCGCGCACGTCCCCACCTTCCAAACCGCATACAGTGTCACTCCGTTCGCCGTTTCCGGATCCAACAACATCGCTCCCCCAACCGTATAGTCCGCCTCTGTCGCCTCCGAATCTTCTGCCCACCCCATAAAGTCATAGCCACTCCTCGCCGGCACCGCCGTATCAAGATAAACCGTTAATCCGCTCATTATTCCATATTGTGTCGTCGGGTTTGGCATCCCCGTTACGGTGTCCGCCCCTGCGTTTGCGTCATAAGTAATCGCGTAGCCCGCGTCGTTCGCTCTTGCCGTAAGCCTAAACGCATCTGTATACGTTCCCGAACGTGTACCCACACTCGGACTTACCCCAAATGTCAAAGTTGTAGTGTCGGCCACGCTCGTTACCACACTTGTTGTCTTCAGCTCGTCGCCAGTCCCACCCACTGCCGGAACTGGCAAGAAATTTGTCCCATTCAAGCTATAACCGTATTCTCCGCTCATCTCGCCACTCGTCTTGCTTGTTGCACCGCCACTCAATGTTAAGGTGGGGATTATATAACCGCTGTTTTCCGTATGCGTCAACGCCGTTGAAGCGCCAACCGTCTCCAATGTCAAAGTGTAGCCAGTGTAGTTAGTTGTCGTCACCGCTACCGTTTCTGCAATCTGGCTGAACACCCCTGTTTCTATCGTTAAGTTCAACGTGCCACCGCTTGAAAGCGTCAGTGTTGGTGTTGCTTCCACGCCTTTTTCTGCATTCGTCATCTCTGGCAAAATTTCTGGCAGCATCAAAAACACACAAACAAAAACTGTTAGCCCGAACCAAGCCTGCTTACCCCCTAGCCTCAGCCTAGTTCGCAGTTTTTTGTTCATACACTCTATCAGCGTCAAAAATATAACGCTTCAGTTTATATTATAGCTAATTATACCCCCTCCCACAAGCCTTGACGTTCCTGTCTTTTTTGTCATAATATATCTTATGGATAAGATTATTACTCGTTTTGCTCCCTCACCTACGGGCTACATCCACATTGGTAATGTTCGTAGTGCTATTTACCCTTATCTCGCCGCTAGACAAACCAGTGGCAAGTTCATTCTCCGCATCGAAGATACAGACCAAGCTCGCTTTGTCTCTGGCGCTACCGAGCTAATAGAAGACACTCTGCGCTGGCTCGGCCTAGAGTGGGACGAAGGGCCAGAAATTGGTGGCGAGCACGCCCCCTACTTTCAAAGCGAAAGAAAAAAAATCTATCAAGAATGGGCAAAAAAACTTATCAAAAAAGGCCGTGCCTATGCAGACTCTACTTCCTTCGAGACAGTCGAAACCTATCGCAACCAAGACAATGCTCAAAAAATCCCCTACCTTTATCGCAACCACCGCCCAAAAGAAGCCGATTTATCCCCAGAAGAAATCTTAAACAACTGGCAAGAGGGTGTCCCAATTCGTTTTAAGGCCGACCCAAAGCCCAGAAAGTGGCACGACGAAGTTATGGGCAATCTCCATGCTGGCCCCGAGGTCCAAGACGACATTATTTTAATCAAAAAAGACGGCCTCCCAACTTATAATTTCGCACATATCGTAGATGACTTTTTAATGAACGTCAACATGGTCGCCCGCGGCGTCGAATATCTATCAAGCACACCAAACTACCTCGCCCTCTACGAAGCCTTCGGAATCGACCAGCCCCTCCTTGTCTCTCTTCCTCACATTCTTGCCCCAACTGGCAACAAAAAACTCGGCAAGCGCGATGGTGCCAAATCCGTCACCGAATACCGAAAAGACGGCATTCTCCCAGAAGCCATGTTAAACTACCTTGCTTGTCTCGGCTGGAACGATGGTACCGAACAAGAAATCTACACCAAAAAAGAACTAATAGAAAAGTTTAGCCTAAGTCGCATTCAAAACTCTGGTGCTCGTTACGATGAAGTCAAACTTCTCTGGATGAACGGCCAGTGGATTCGTCGCCTTGTTACCGAACAGGGAATCGATAAGTTTTACGAACGTACGCTCAACTTTTGGCCAGATTCCGCCAGTTCTTATGAAGACTCCTACAAAAAACAGGTTCTTTCCATCATCTACGACCGTCTCAAAGTCCTTTCCGACCTCCGCACCATGACTACCTACTTCTTTGCCGACCCACAAATCAATCTCGACTTAATTCTAAACAACAAATTCATCAAAAAAACTGGTCTCTCAGAAGCCGAACTAGCAAATACGCTCCAAACTGTCTGCGATACTCTAGAATCTCTCAAAAGTTGGGACTCGCCCACCCTGCAATCTGCCCTAAACGAGCTATTGTCCATTACTAACCAAAAGCCAGCACAACTTTTTTCGCTCATTCGTATTGCTCTGTCTTTTGCGCCTTTCTCGCCCGCCCTAGATTTAACTCTCTCGGTGCTCGGCCGAAATGTCTCGCTCGCTCGCCTTCGCGCCACCAAAACCGCTCTTCTCGCCGACCAGCAATAGTGCTATAATATTAGCATATGCAAGATAACCCTTCCGCACCACAAGTCCCCCCTGCGCCCACCTCGCCCACTTCACCCGTTCCACCCTCAGAACCCACGCCAGCCGTTCAAGCGTCAAATCCTGCACCTGCCAATGTCGTCACACAACCCACTACTACGCCAGACGAATCTTCTTTAGTTATCGGTACTCTCTCTCCAGACCATGCCCAACCACCCATGCAAAAGTCCACCGAGCAAAAGCTCAAAAATCGCATGCGCCGCGTCAACCAAGTTGCCACATCTGGCGCCAAAACCAGCTCCAAAAAGCCCATAATTATCGCCCTTATTGTCTTCTTGGCTCTAGCAGTCCTTGGCACCATCTTTTATTTCTTTATCCTGCCCAAACTCCAACCAACCACCCCTGAGTCCACTTCCGCTACTCCAATCCCCGAGGCAAGCGAAACTCTCACCCCCTCCGACTCTTCAAATTCAATCGAAGAATCCAGCGACAAAACATCATCCGCGGATACAACCTCCATAGACATCAGCGAATCTTCTGTCTCTACAGAAACAGAAGTCGCCCATGTCTATTCCACTATCACTGGCGAGCCTATTGCTTCCGAAGACGTCAACTCTCACCCCACTTTTTGCGTCCAAATCCCCAATGGCGCCGACGGCGCACGTGACCAAGTCGGTCTAAACTCTGCCAAAATTATCTTTGAAGCCATCGCCGAAGCTGGCATTACCCGTTTTGCCGCCATTTTTCAAGACCCACCTGCCATCATCGGCCCCATCCGCTCGCTTCGCATTTACTATCTCGACTGGGACACTCCATTCGACTGCACTATTGTTCACGCTGGTGGTGCCGCCGACGCCATTGCTGCTGTCCGCTCGGGCGGCTACCGCGACCTTACCGAAAACTATGCCCATATGTTCCGCTCCTCCGCCTATTGGCCTTCTGGCCAACAAACCAACCGCATGTGGAACAATTTATTCACTACCGCTTCTGGACTTTCCGAATATAACGCCTCTAAAGGCTATCATTCCTCCGACATCAAAAGCTTCCCGCGTCTTCTGCCAGAAACCGCCAAACGCGATCTTATTGACCGCCAAGCCGTCAACCCTCTCCGAATTGACACCCCAGCCACTGGCGACACTAACGCACTCATCCCCAAAGTCGGACAAGTCTCCTTTCGCTTTGGTTACAGCCCCAATTTTAACCCAATCTTCACCTATAACTCCGCCACCAACTCTTATGATCGTTCCTATCAAACTGGTTCCGCTCACACCGTCTTCGATTGTGTCAGCGAAGATTCTTGTACATCCGTCCAACTCTCTCCAAAAGTCGTTATTGGCATGATAGTCCAAGAAAAACGCGCCCTCTATGACAATTACCACGAAGATATTTCTTCTATCGGCGCTGGCGATGCTTACGTTTTTCAAAATGGCGACGTCATCGCTGGCACCTGGGAAAAGTCCTCTGCGGCCTCCCAAATCATCTTTCGTGACGAGTCGGGCCAGGAAATTTCGCTCGTCCCAGGCCAAACCTGGATTTCTGCCATCCCCAACTACGGCGCCGTCGAGTACTAACTCGTCCCATCGTCTATACATTCATACTTTGTTATGCTATAATATATATTACACGGTTCCGTCGTCTAGTGGTCTAGGACGTCTGGTTCTCATCCAGAAAATCGCGGGTTCGACTCCCGCCGGAATCACCAATAAGCCACTCGGCTTTATTTTTTATTAACTTTATGTTATAATTTCCTTATGAAACCTCTCCCCGTCGTCGCCCTAATCGGCCAAACCAACGCTGGCAAATCCAGCTTACTTAATCGTTTTGCCAAAAAAAACATCGCCATCGTCGCTCGCGAGGAGGGAACCACCCGTGACAACGTCATTGCCAGAATCGACGATTCTTTTATTCTGATAGATACCGCTGGCCTTAAAAACCCCTCCGATTCTTTTGAAGCCTCTATCCAAGACCAAATCGCCGACGCCATCAACTCCGCCGATTTAATTCTTCTAGCTCTCGATTCCTCTCTTTACCCCTCAGAAAAAGATAAACGCATTGCTAAGATGGCTCTAAAGTCCCAAAAACCCGTATTTTTAATACTAAACAAATCCGATCTCGGCGCTGCCCTTAACCCTTCAGAGTTTCTCTCGCTTGGCGTCAAACCCGCCCAAACCTTCCGCACCTCCGCCACCACTGGCCAAGGCATCGATTTTCTAAAGAAAGCAATAAAAGAAGAACTAGCGCACGACACTCGCAATAATAAGATAGAGCGACACACCCCAGCTAAAGAATCCGTTAATGCGTTGGCCTCTAAAAACAAACCACTAGTTTTGGCTCTTATCGGCCGCCCCAACGTCGGCAAATCCTCTCTATTTAACTCACTCGCCAAAAAGCAGCAAGCCCTTGTTAGCTCTCGTCAAGGAACCACCCGTGACGTTAATCGCATAGAAATAAAATACAACTCCAAAACTTTAGAAATACTCGATACCGCTGGCTTGCGCAAGCCTGGCCGTCGCGAAATCGGCATAGAAAAGTTTTCCGCCCTCCGTACCCTTGCCGCCATCGAAGAATCCGATGTCTGCGCCCTTTTGATAGACGCTACCGAGTCTCATTCCAAACTCGACCAATCCCTTGCTGGAGAAATCGTTAAAAGCGGAAAGGGAATCATTGTCGTTCTCACTAAAACCGACCTCAAGCCCGCCGAAGAAATCCAAAAAATCCTCAACGACTTAGAATATGATTTTAACTTTATCCCTTTCGCACCAGTGCTTTTAACTTCTTCCGTCACTGGAGCTAACGTTACCAAACTATTCGACCTAGCCCAGCAAATCGACGCTTCTCGCCACGCTAAGCTCAAAACTGCCGAACTTAACAAAATCTTAAACCAAGCCATCCTAGAGCATACTCCTGCTGGTCTCAAAAATACTCACCCCAAACCTAAATATATCACCCAAACCGACATCTGCCCTCCTTGGTTTGTCGTTCATGGCCATAATCTCAGACTTCTCCACTGGTCTTGGAAGCGTTTCTTAGAAAACAAACTTCGAGAATCGTACCCCTTCATTGGTACCCCCATCATGTTCTCATTTCGGGATGATGTCTCGCCAAAAGAATAACCCTATCTCATCAAAAATAAGCCTCACGGCTTATTTTTTAGTCCTAAAACCCAAACTTCTGTTTTCTTCTCAATCTCATTGCTAACGTTCCACCAATCCCCATAATCAACACCACCACACCAACCCACGCTACCGTACTAAACCTAGCCCCTTCCTCGTTTACTTTCGCAGCACCTGTATTTGGCGCTGGCAACTTCACATCCACACTCTGATCTTCGTCATTAATATCTTTATGTTCCGCAATCAGCTCCCCCTCATCAACCCCCTCGCCCATAAACAGTTCTTCAAACACCACTAGCCTCTTTCCGCTCAAACCATCAGTATTTAGCTCAAACTCCATATCATACGAACCCTTGTCTTTCTCCGCCACAAAAGTATATTCGACTACAATATCCTCACCCTCATCATTCTTTACAGGCTCCCCCGTCTCTTTGTTCATTAATACCCCTCTTATCGTATACGAATTACCTTTTACAAGTCCCGAATATTCTATATGGTCAGTTATCACGGCGACACTATTATTGAGCAACTCTTTATCGCCATCAATCTTGTCTAGCGCAGTAGTCGTCAATTTAGGTTCACTAATCGTTACTGTTTGCGACTCGTCATTAATCTCTTCGTGCGAAGCAATTTTCTCTTCCACCCCATTATTATCTACCTCATACAATTCCTCGAATACTACCAATTTCTTCCCAGCATAATCTTTCGTATTAAACTCAAACCTCATCTGCACCGTTCCAGACGTATTCAGTGTGTCACCCTCACCAACCACAAATTCCGTCTCTGCTCTCACTTCTTCCTCACCCACTTTAACTACAACCGCATCAGCTATTGTCCCGTTTCTATTTTCTATCAACCTACCTCTCATCACATACTTTTGCCCCATCTTAAGCCCTTCGTAAGCCACAGTATCAACCACCACAGCATCACCAACCCCAACCTCGTGGTCATTGTCATATTCATCTACAGCCTCCGTACCAATCTTCTCCCTAACCTTTATATATTGGTCATCGCTAGTCAAACTCGCATGTTTCTGTAAAGCCTCATCAAGTTCCCCAACCGAATCGCCAGCGAACAAATATTCAAACACCACGAACTCTCGCCCAGCCAACTCACTTGCATCAAGCTCAAACGTAACAGTCACATACCCAGAGCCCTCACCAACGCCAATTGTTTTTGTCGTAGTGGCAGTCACTAACGCCCCATCGTTACTTCTAAACGGCACCGTTTCTCCTGCCGCCTCACTCGCCTTCTTGTCAACCAATACGCCATAGAACGTATACGTCTCGCCCTCGGTCAAAAATGTATAAGTAACCTTATCTTCAATCACTTGGCCGCTGCTAGGCTCTAAAACATTATCCCTATCACTTTTATCTGTGGCTGTCGTGTGAATAGTCACAGTCTTAACACTCACGGTCTGCCCCGCATCATTTTTGTCCTCATGCCTTCCAATTATATTCGTTTCGTCTTTCTTCCTTAACGTTTCATAAACCACTAACTCTGCACCCTGCAAATCCGTAGTATCCACTTCCATCTCCACCGTAGTGGTTTGGTTAAATCCGCCCCTTGCCGTAAACTCAGTCTCCTTAGTCGCATCCGCACCATTCCAATCTTTCACTGGTTGTTCGGTTGCTTTGTCTATAACCGTAGTTGTTAAAATATATTTCTCGCCATCCACTAACCCAGTATAGGTTACCACATCTTTAATCTTGACCTCCCCAATATCAAGCGACTGCAATCCACTCTCTGCATCTGTCGCTGTGGTTCTCAAATCTGGGTCAAAAGCCGTAACGGTTTGGTTAGAATCCATATTCTCTTCGTGCGAAGCAATCACCTCGCCGTTAAACTTAAGCACTTCAAAGAACACTAAACTCATCTGTGGCATTTCATCAAACAATTTCGCCGTATCAATAGTTACCATCACTTCTTCGTCTCCTTCAGACTGAGCAGGCGTAAAGTTATGCTCTCCTGTAATTGTTACACCATCAATAACCACTGGCGCACCAAAACCAGAACCTTCCGTCGGGTCAATCAGTGTCCATTCTAAAGTATACTGTTCTCCAGGTACCAGCCCCTCATAATGCACCGTATCTTTTAGTGTAACTGTCCCGATCTCAAAACATTTCTTTCTAGCATCTGCAGGCTCACTATCCGAGCACCAAGCATTCCCCTCAGCTATCGTTCCAATCTCTGGCAACCCCACATTCAATGTCTGGTTAATATCCTCTGGATCCTCATGCGACTCTATCAAAGTTCTGCCATCATAGCTATAAAGGTATTCATAAACCACCACCTTCTTCCCAGCCAACGCAGCCGTAGAAAACGCATTACTAGTTATTACCACTCTACCAGTAGCATCTGCCTGAAAACTCTGCCCCAAATTCCCATTCTCAGAATTAAGATTATTTGCCACTTCCACAGGCGTACCACCACTCACGTCCATCACTTTCATCTTCATTCTATACCAACTACCAGGCACCAACCCCTCGTAAGTTACTGTATCGTTAATCCTTGCCGAGCTAGACGCTCCCAGCACATTAGTTCCATCTTCGCTCTTCGCACTAGTCTCAAGCGTAACTGACCCCACTTCTACTTCCTCATTATCGTCGCTAAAATCTGCATTATGTTCATCCAACTTTACATAAACTCCTGTACTATCTTCCTTATATAACTCCTGAACCAACACAAACCTGGCGCGCTCGCTTCCGTTTACAAATCTACTTGTATCAAAGCTAATTTCCGCCTCAACCGAGCTACTTGTCCCCGTATTAAAATTATACCGCCCATAATCAACCAAATCGCTTGTGTTGCTCTTTTCATAGACTTCCCATCTCAGCTGATAACTTTCGTTTTCCGCCAATCCGCTATACCTCACCTCGTCAATTATTGTTACTTGTCCCACACCTACGATACTATCACCATCTTCCTTATCGTATGCAAAAGTGCTCAAAATACGCGGTTCTTCAATTCTCACCTGCTGTCTAGTATCTCCATTTGCCGCATGCACACCAATCTGCTCTCTGCCAATTCCATAATAAAGGTATTCATAAACCACCAAAGTCTTTCCCGCCAAATGCGTAGCGTCAAACTCATCACTCTCCGCTAAAATATACTTCGGCGAACTAGTTGTATCCTCCGCCTCAAACGAACCCGTCGCTTCTGTTATTTTAGTAACATTTTCCTCGTTCCCGTTTAACTCCCAAACCTCCATCCTGTAATAATATGTCTCTCCAGCCGCAAGCCCAGAATAAGTAATTTTATCCGTAATTTTCTGCCTTGGAGAAGCGTCAATTACCTTATCGCTTTCATCGCTATCTTTTCCGTCAAACGCATCCGTTTCAAAAGACATTTGCTTTACAGTCACCATTTCACTTTCGTCCGTAGCTTGCCTATGCTCCTTAAGTATGGCCGCATTAGCCTGCAATGGACAACTCCCAGATTTTAATGCCTGATATACCACTAACACGTGTCCACTTCTCTCCGCCCCATTAAACGTCAGTTCTGTGTCCGCAATAAACGGATCGCTTCCATCTGCCGTAATATTTGAGCAAACAGGATTCCCAACCGCTCTCAAATCCCCGTTCGTTACATCCATCAAAGTGGATTCAAGGGCATAGCTCGCTCCATTTTCCAGCCCACTAATACTTACCTTGTCCTTAACGCTAGAGTTAAGTCGTACATCAATCTCTTTATCACTAATGTCGCTACCTGTGCCGTCATACGCTTCTGTGCTCATCTCAATCCGCTCTAAAGTAACTGTTTGGTCTAAATCGTGCAAATCTTCATGGACATCATACACAACACTACTATCGTTATGCTTATACAATCTTCTATATACAACCAGCTCAATTTTATCCAAGCTATCATCGTATATCCTCGAAGTATCAAGAGCAATCTCTACTGCACAATACGGATTCGCCACAGTAGGTCTACAATTATTGTCGCTACCAGAAACTTCACTTCCGTCAATTATTAGTTTATCGCCCCCAGTAGTCTTATTCCTTACTTCCCAGGCAACAGTATATGTGTCGCCTTCCTTAAATCCACTTAGCTCTACTGTGTCTGTGAATGTTGTTGGGCCAATCTTTAATTTTTTATTGTCACTAGTGTTGGTAGTTTCAGCAACGCTCCTCACAATCTGTGGCTTCTTTACAAATACCACCTGCGGATTATCATAAATATTCCCAATCAACTTGTGTTCAGCTACCACCGTACCACTAGTCGTACTTACCGTCTCAAAAACCACAAGCGCCTGCCCTGCTAGCGCACTCGTATCAGCGTTCTCGCATTTCGCTACAAACTCACCATTACCACTATCACTCGACGTAAATGTCCCCATATCCGAGCAAACCGCCGAAGTCGTATTGGTTACGCTATACACTTCCATTTTATAATTATAAGTAGCACCACCATTAAGCCCATGATAACTTACCTTATCGTAAATCTTGGTATTTTCCGACGCATCAATCTCTTTATCGCTAATGTCGCTCCCCGCACCGTCATACGCATCGGTTTCAATGCCAGCCTCTGCTATGACCACAATTTGGTCGGAATCACGCATAGCTTTGCCAGAATCGTTATGTTCAAGCACCACAGTATTCCCAGACTTAAGCGTCTGCACTACCAAAAGCTCTGTTCCTACCTCCATAGCCGAAGTGTTCACCGTAAACGTCATACATTTTGCCGCCGTACCACCATCACCAGCCGTAACCACATTAGTTCCGCCATAATATTCTGGCGTTGCCGACACCACAACGCTTGTATCGTTATGTCTTACCACCCTACCTTCAACCGTATAGCTAGCTCCAGAGACCAAACCCGTCAGCGTAACGCAATCCTTAATCTCAACCGAATCCCCCTTACCAAGTGTCTTGCCACCGCCAGCAGCATTTTCGGCCTTCGTAGTCATTTGTGGTCCGCTCACACTAACGCTCTGCTTCTCCCTATCCGATTCATCAAATGAACCTAACCCGTCCCACCCATGTTCTGCTAATACATTGCCATCCGAATCTTCAAGACGCGTTACCACGGTAAATGTCTGCCCTTCCTTACTAGTCGTATTTAAAGGCAGTTCAACACTATAACTACCAGTCCCCCCAGTCGTCCCCGCATAATTAATTGTTTCGCTAATCTCTGTACTCCCATCAGCCAAAGCTACCGTCGAACCGCTCGCGTCCAACACTTTCTCCCTAAGCACATATGAGCCACCGTTAGTCAACCCCGTAATAGCCACAGTATCTACAACCTTTACCAACTCGCCAACCCCAAGCGTTTCGCCATCCTGTCCTCTAGCTTCGGTACTCAAAGTAATTCTATCTACCGTCACCATCTCGTCAGTATCCGACAAAGAAACGTTATGCGTCTCCCCCATTTGTATCCAAGCTTCTCCAGATCTCTTAGAAAGCGTAGTTTTAACTCCTAAAGTCTCCCCAGACCTCCCGCTTGTATCTACTCCACTAAATGTAATAGTCAAATTTAAGCTTCCAGCACTACTGCTAGTCCTTTCTAGGGTTTCGCTCTTAACTACCGCCCCACTCATATCACACAACTTGCTCTCTATTCTATAAACCTTCCCAGCCTCCAAACCTGTTACTATTACGGTGTCGGCAACAGTTTCATCGGTACTAATCGCCAAAGTCTGCCCCCTACTCCTATCTGCGCCATTCACCGCATTTGTAGAAATTGCGGGGTTATCCGACATAGAATTCCGAATAGCGCTAAGCGTAGAAGCACTCGGACTAACTACTACCAACCCAGTGTCTGCATCATAATAAGCCCCAGCCTGGCTAATGGTTACAGTTCTAGTTATTGTATTCTGAAACGCTTCGTTCGCCTGCCCAGCCACCTCTCGCACTGTATATGTGCCTATCTTTAACTCCGACTGCCCCGTACAGGCAACACCGTTAGCGTCGGTTCTTATAGTCCTTGACTCACCCCCCTCTCTACTCGCAATACTAAACTCCACCCCACCAAGCGCCGTTATATTTCCATTAACATTACTAACCTTATATAAACATATTCCACCTTTTATCAGGGAATTATAAAATGTCAAATTGTCACCAGAAACCGCCGTCTCTACCACCTCGCCCTCACTACTAATCCTAAACTCAGTATTGCTGGTGTTATCATTAGCGTATCCGCTCGTCGGAGTTATCTCTCTCAAATAATAAGTGCCTGTCGCCAAATCGCTACTCGTTGCCGTACAGTCGCTTCCTATCGTAAGGGTAGTTACCGGACTAGTGCTCGTCGTATCACTATATACACCAAACACCGTCCCTACTACGCTATACTGCCCATTACTTTCACAAACTCTAGTTTCGGCATCTAATTTCTTTATCTTAACCTTGCCAGCCTCACTACGGTTATAAAAACTTACCGTGTCCGCCGAATCGCTAGAATCATTTCTCACCGTAAAAGTTTGCGCCTCAGTTGTCGCCACATAACCTGACGGAGC
Source organism: Candidatus Saccharimonadota bacterium (assembly GCA_017404245.1). Lineage (GTDB taxonomy): Bacteria > Patescibacteriota > Saccharimonadia > Saccharimonadales > Saccharimonadaceae > Nanosyncoccus. The sequence continues at coordinate 135,097 of JAFRCT010000006.1, forward strand.
CGACGTTTCCTGCACACAATAAGTCTGCGGAAAACTACTTGGTTGCAAAGTTATTACATTATTGCTAGCATCACTCGAGGTTGTAAGTGTAGCCACTGGTGTCCCACTGCACTGATTCTCGTAAACAGAAAAACTCGCTCCCGCAAGAAGCGCGCCACTATCCGAACTATACTTTAGTATCCGCACTGTATGAGTATGCGTTTCAACTGGCTCTAGCCAACCAATATCTTGGTATCTCCCACCTTCTGTCCTATACCCATTAAACCTAGTATCAAGTGTCTGACTCAAGCCTGAATTACTGTCAAAATAAGAATTAACGCTGGAGATTAAATTTCTAATAATTTGTTTCTGATTGCTATCAAGATGATTGGTCATCCCAAGCGACGCACCTACCGCCGCATGCCCCAAAGCATATATTTGGTTTGATTCCATCGTATTAGCACCATTAGGCGCAACGTAATTAACTAAACTGCCATTTACCTGTATAGTAGTTAGCCACCCACCAAACGAGCTAATAATTCCACTCCACCCAGCCGTCGCATAAAATCCATTGTACATGCTCGCCAAATCTTGGTCGCCACCATTAGCAGATTGCATAGTAACCGCCATAATGCGCTTTACTTCCTGGCTCAGCAAAATCCTCGCGCCGTTACTATCCGTAGCCACCTGTTGCGACGACCCTCCGTTCGGGCGTTCTTTGTCTGGATTCAAGCACATTGCATCATACTGTCCATCCACGATGTACCAGTTTGTGTACCACGGCCAATACCTACCTGGCCACTGCCAACCATAACGAATACCAGGATTACCCCTATCAGTCTGGCCTTGTTTGCCACTAACAGCAATGCTTACCGAATTGCCCGTCTGAGCCGAAACCATCCCCCAAACCGAGCCAAATAGCGCAAGCACGCCAAAAACTACTGCAAAAACCCTAAATCTTTCGCCTCCTCGCTCCCCCACCGAACGTAACTTACTGAGCAAACTGGTTTTTATCTGCATGCTAAAATAAATATTACCTTTATTATTTTATTATCGCACTTAAGCTTCAAAAAAACAAGCCTTTCGTTTACAATACTCTCAGGATTCGTAGCCTCATCGCGAATCTCGCTCTTTAACACCCAAGCTAGAGAAGGAGGGAATCAAATGCCTAGCTATGTAGTTGATACAAATGTGGTTGTCGACTATGTCGACATCATACCAAACGGCAATACAGTTACACTCGACCAGCCCATCATCGACTTAAATGGCGCACACCTCATCATTCCTACGTCCGTAATTCGCGAGTTATCCAGTTTCAAAACCGAGAACACCGACCGCGGCCGTGCCGCACGTGAAGCTCTCCGCCGCCTACGCAAAATCATCGAAAAAACGCACAGCAAGATGTCGGATGTCTATGCTTTGCGTGCTCCCATTTCCGTTCACGAAGACCAAACCCATATCTCCATCCTCCCCGTCAGTCAAAACTTCACTAAAGTACTCCCATTTCGTCCCTCCGACCACGATATGGATGGACAAATCATCCTTACTGCTCTTTCTGCACTTTTTTCCGAAAATGGCGTTCCTGTCGACGGCACCGAACTTAGCGATTCTCACTTTATCAATTTCGACCCCTCTAAGGTTGTTCTCCTCACCAATGATAACGGCATGGCCATCCGCGCCAAAGCTCGCGGCCTCCATACATCACGCTTCGGCTACAAACAGCCCAAACCCTATACTGGCCGCCGCGACCTTATGGCTCCCGATGCATTAGTCGCTAAATTTTGTTATGAGGGACTCCTCGACCCAGAAGATTTCTACTCTGCCTTTCCCGACCAACCGTCTCTTGTCGACAACGAGTTTATTGTCTTTTCTCCAGAGTCTGGCACTTTCCCCAACGATTACGACCCACTGTCCTTTCACAACATTGGACGCTTCCGCGCTAGCGACAACATGATTGTCGCCCTTGAGCACATCTACAATTTCCCCATTTCACCCAAAAATGCTGGACAGGCCATCTATGCCGAAGCACTTATGGACCCTTCCATTTCCTGCGTAATCTGCACTGGCCCTGCTGGTTCTGGCAAAACCTTCATGGCTGCCGTTTGGGCACTCGAAACCTGTCGCAAAAACAGTCGCTACATCGGCATCACCGTCGTTCCATGCAATATCGAAAACGATACCCTCGGTGCACTCCCTGGCGACCTCGACGCCAAGCTCGACCCCAATGTCCAGCCCATCAAAAATGCTCTCAAAAACTACCGCCTTATGAGCGTGGCATCGCACTCCGATTCCAAAAAATCGCGCAAAGCCAAAATCATCGACGAAGTTGAGCAACTCTGGACCAACTGGTTCGAAAATATCCCTATCGCCTACGCAAGAGGCCGTGATTTTTCCCACGAAATCGCCATTTTCGACGAGTTTCAAGACCAAAATCGCAAGCAGGCCGACACACTCCTTAAGCGCATCGGTCAAGGCGGCAAAATCGTCATCACTGGCGACATCGAACAAATCCACGCCGCTTATCTCGACCGTGACAGCAACGGCATCACATTTGCTCGTCAGCTTCTTGCCAACAGTCCCCTCGTTGCGCAAGTTACCTTCACTGAAGAAGAGGTTGTTCGCCATCCGCTCGTCAAAATGATTGCGCAACGCCAGCGTGAGCAAAAATCACTCTCTAGCAATGTTTAAGTAATCCTTACGTACCTTTTAGCCTGCGAACTCGCAGGCTTTTTTATGTCAACTTTTCTATTTCCAAAAATGCCTCGTTAAGTATCGCTGGCAATTTTTCTTTCTCTTCCTTTGTAAACTTCGATAACACAAAATCCACGTCGCCAATTTTTGCCCTCAGCTCGTCGTTGCCAGTCCCTAGCCTCAACCGTGCAAAATCTTCCGTACCAAGACTCGCAATTATCGACTTAAGCCCATTATTTCCGCCCGCCGAACCACGCTCGCGTCGTCTAATCGTCTCGAAGCCAAGATTAAAATCGTCACACACCACCAAAATATCGCCACTGTCCAACTTATAAAACTGTTTCCACGCTAGCACACTCTGTCCCACTTCGTTATAAAAAGTCTGAGGCTTAATCAAAATCAACCCACCATCTTTTGCGTAAATCGCCCCATTTTTCTCGTGTTTTTCCCACTCTATCCCCCGCTTTTTACACCAAAAATCAAGCGCCAAAAACCCAAAATTATGTCGCGTAAAATTATATTTATTTCCAGGGTTACCTAAACCAACAACCAGTTTCATAAAAAAATTATATCACAAAAAAGCCCTAGGTTAGGGTGGGCAACACCTAGGGCTTTTTCACCCTATAACGCTTCGTATTGGATACCGGGGAAGCCCCGGAAGCGTAACCCACCTCACACAAATTGGGGCCCGCCGGTTATAGGGGTTGCTATGCCTTCGAATAGTCCCTCAAAGTGGAGGTAATACTTATAAGACTTAAAACCATTGAAGAAGAAATTAAAAGTCCGAGGGGTTTCAAAAGCACGCAACTTTTGCTACACTAAATATGTAACAATCGTTATAATTTATTTAGGTACAGTTTAGGGCAAAAAGCCTTAACTTGAATGCATTATAGCACGATATTTTCAAAAAGTCAACACTTTTTTCACATTTTTTATGAAAATCAAACAAATCCGACCTCTGGACAATAAATATACCTCGCTATTAGACTCCATTGCGCTTAAGCCTAAATTATTATATTATATGGGTGATTGGCCCAAACAACGCATCCCCACCGTCGCCATCGTTGGCGCCCGCAAAAACACTAAATACGGCGAAAAAATTGCCTTCGAGCTCGCACAAACCCTTGCTAAAAAGGGAATTATCGTTGTTTCTGGGCTAGCCTTCGGTATCGATTCTATCGCCGCAAGAGGCGCCTTAGCTGGTGGCGGCAAAACCATTGCTATCCTCGGCACCGAAATCGAACGAATTTACCCTGCCCAGCATCTTCCTCTCGCTAAAGAGATCATTGCCAAAGGCGGAGTAATTGCTAGCGAATATCATCTTGGCGACAAACTCTACGCAAAAACCTCCTTTCTCCAACGCAACCGTTTAATTTCTGGTCTAGCCGACGCCGTCGTGGTTGTTGAGGCTGCCGAAAAATCTGGCAGTCTCAACACCGCCGTTCATGCTCTCGACCAAGGCAAAGACCTCTATGCTGTCCCTGGCGACCTTTCTCGCCCTATGTCTGCTGGCACCAACCGCCTCATCCACAAAGGTGCCAACATCTATCTCGGCCCCGAGGAGTTTTTGTTAAACTTCTTGCCACAAACCAAACGCTCTAAAAAATCCATTTCCACCCAAATCTCTCTTTTTAGCGACACTCCAGAAGAAGCTTCCATTCTTAAACTTATTGCCGATGGCATTCATGATGGCGACGAAATAATGGAAAAACTCAACATGCCCATTGCCGTTTACAACCAAACTATCACCATGCTAGAAATAAAAGGCGCCATCATCTCGCTTGGTCTCAACTGCTGGACGTTAGCTTGACGGATGTGCTAATATATATATTATGCCTAAAAACCTCGTTATCGTCGAGTCGCCCGCCAAAGCTAAAACCATCGAAAAATACCTTGGGCAAGATTTTCATGTTTTGTCATCCGTTGGTCATATCCGCAAAGACACCAAAGTCGATATCGAAAACGATTTTGCCGTTACTTACGAAATCGACCCAGGTCACAAAAAAGTTGTCTCCGAACTAAAAAAAGCCGTCAAATCCGCTAAAGTTGTCTGGCTAGCAACCGATGAAGACCGCGAGGGAGAATCTATTTCTTGGCATTTACTCGAAGTTCTTGGCCTACCCAAGTCCACCCACCGCATCACCTTCCACGAAATTACCAAGCCCGCTCTAGAAGCCGCTATCAAATCACCCCGCACTGTTGATATGGCTATGGTCTCATCCCAACAAGCTCGCCAAACCCTTGACATGCTTGTCGGCTACGACCTTTCTGGAGTCGTCCGTCGCAAAGTTCCAGGCGCCGTTTCGGCTGGACGTGTCCAATCTCCCGCTCTACGCCTTATTGTCGAAAAAGAACGAGAAATCGCTTCTTTTGGCGAAAAGTTTAACTTCAAAGTCTCTGGTGTTTTTGTCTCAAAAGACAATACCGACTTCCCCGCCACTCTAGAAAAAAAATCTCCCGCCACCGAAGCGGACGCTAAAACTTTGCTCGAATCCCTTAAAGGGTCTAGTTATGCCGTTTCCGCCATCGACCGCACCGAGGGCGAAAAAGCCAACCCCGTCCCTTTTGCTACCGCCGCCCTTCAAATTGAAGCCAATGCCAAACTAGGTTTCTCCTCCTCAACCACCATGCGCGCAGCCCAAGGTCTATATCAAGCTGGGCACATCACCTATCACCGTACCGACTCACTCAACCTATCCAGTCAAGCCCTCAGTTCCATCGCCAGCTACATAAAATCCCATTTCGGCGAAAAATATCTCCGCACACGCCACTTCAAAACTCACTCCGCTGGTGCCCAAGAAGCCCATGAGGCCATTCGTCCCACCCATATCGAAGTCGAATCTGTCGGCGCCAACGATTTTGAGCGCAAACTCTACCATCTCATTCGCACACGCACTCTCGCCACCCAAATGTCCACCGCCAAAGTCGCCAAAACCACCATCTTTCTCACTCCAGAAAAATCCCCCTCTACTGTTTTTGTAGCTAGAGGCGAAGTAGTCATCTTTGATGGCTTCCTAAAGGTCTATGGCAAATCCAAAGATTTAGAACTGCCCGACCTTTCCGTTGGCGACCTTTGTCTTGCTCGCTCCATTTCCGCACGCCAAACTTTCGCCAAACCCCCAGCTCGCTACACCGAAGGCTCTCTGGTCAAAAAACTCGAAGAGCTAGGTATCGGCCGCCCTTCCACCTATGCATCCATTATGACCGCCATCCAATCTCGTGGCTATGTCAAAAAAGGCGAAAGTGAAGGTCAAAAGCGAAATGTTATCGAGCTAACCCTCAAAGATTCCGCCATTTCTCGCCAACTTGCAGAAGAAAAAACTGGTGCCACCAAAGGCAAACTCCTGCCCACCCCAGTAGGTGAACTTGTCTCCGATTTTCTTACCGACCATTTCGAGCAAATCGTCGATTACGGTTTTACAGCCGATGTCGAGCAAAAGCTCGACCTCATTGCCGAGAAAAAACTTGAGCGCATCCGCATGCTCCAAGATTTCTACACTCCTTTTTCCGAGCTTATCGACCATTCCTCATTTATCGACAGATACAACGCCGCCAACGAACTCGGTATCGACCCTGCCACAGGCAAAAAAATCTATGCCAAAATTGGCAAAAACGGCGGTTTTATCCAACTAGGCGAAAACGAAAAAGAATCTGGCGAAAAACCTCGCTTTGCGCCCCTCCCCAAAGGCAAAACCGTCAAGGACGTCACTTTAAAAGACGCCATCAAACAACTTTCTCTCCCCGCCCTGCCTCGCAACCTTGGCACCACTAAGGATGGCACCGAAATCATCGCCGCCGCAGGTCCATTCGGCCCTTACCTAAAAGCTGGCAAATACAACATTGCCATCAAGGGCAAAGACCCTTACAAAATCACTTTTAGCGAAGCTAGCCAACTCTACGAAGAAAAACTCAAATCCGTTATAAAAGATTTTGGCAACGGCATTATGATTCTAAACGGCGCCTACGGCCCCTACATCAAAGGTCTTGGCCGTCGCAATAACCTTAAAGTCCCTAAAGAACTCGAAGCGCAAAAAATCACCAAAAAGCAGGCCGAAGATTTACTTCTTGCTAAATTTGGCACTAAAGCAATTACGGGCGCTACCGCCCTCAAAAAACGCACTAAATCGAAAACCAAGTCCGCCCAAAAGCCTCGCACCGCCAAAACCCCAAAAACCAAATAACTGGCAAAAAACAATTTTGCCAGAAAATCACCCAAAAGTAAACATAAGTACAATTTTCTTGCTATTTTTGTAAAATTTGTGCTACAATATTGCAAAAGATATCCGCACCTTAAATGAACAACTTTTTCCAGTTGACAATACCGATATTTATGATATTATATTTTTAAGTTCTAATACTAACAGGGGTGGAATAAGGAAAAACTCATGGAACAAAACGCCGAAATAATCGCCAAAGCGATTAATGGCACTCTAGCAATCGTCGAGCAAGAACGTGAGCGAAAAATTATCGAAAAACGTTTCGGTCTCGATGGCCACAAAGAAACTCTCGAGCAAATCGGAGAAACCCTTTCCGTCACTCGCGAGCGTGTACGCCAGCTAGAAAAAGTTATCCTTGTTAGACTCCGCATCTCCGCCAAAGAAGGGAAAATCTCCGAGCTCTTTCCTGCCGAAAAACTCATCATCAGAAACCTTGCCGAGCTTGGACGCATTTCTCGCATTAACGACCTCACTGACAAACTATATGGTCGCCCCACCACCGCTCTCGAAAGAGCCTCAGTTTCTTTTTTAGGCGACATTTCCGCCTCGCTTACCACTCTTTCCGAAAACGACAAATATTTTCCGTGTATCGCCATTGCCGATATAGGCGACGAACGCGCCATTCGCACCAAAGTCGACGAAATCCAAAACATCATCAAGGCAAACAAAGCTCCACTCACTTTAGACGAGCTAGACGCCAAACTCTCCTACGAACACCCGTCGCAAATCGCCGCCATGGCCTCAGCTTCCAAACAACTCTCTACACTAAACAACCTTTGGGGTCTTTCCAAGTGGCCAACCGTTAACCCCAAAAACATCCGCGACAAAATCTACGTCATCCTTAACACCAAACGCGAGCCCATGCACTTTAGCGAAATCGCCGATGCCATCACTAGCTCAAACTTCCGACGCAAAAATGTTACCACTCAAGCCATTCACAACGAACTCATCAAAGATCCTCGTTTTGTACTCATTGGCCGCGGCATTTACGCCCTAGATACCTGGGGCTACAAAAAGGGAACTGTCTCCGAAATTATCATCAGCATCCTAAAAGACGCACAAAAACCACTCACTCGCGAAGAAATCGTTTCCGAAGTCCTCAAATCTCGCAAAGTCAAAGAAACCACCATTTTGCTTAATCTTCAAAACAAGTCCATCTTCGAAAAGGCCGACAAAAACTCCTATCGCCTAAAAGCATAAACTTTAGACTTTTTCTCCAGATTGTGCTATAATTTTTACTAATGGCGCAGTTTATTAAATTTTTGTTAAGTCCGCTCGTCTGGATTCCTCTAGTTGCTCTTTTTGCATACCTAACCTATCTCAACTACAAAAAGGCCAACCGCCTCAAAGTCCTCAACGTCGATTCCGTCCTCTTAATGCTCGAAATCCCTCGCACCAACGACAAAAAAGAGCTTGCCGCCGAACAACTTTTCGCCTCTCTCCATGGTATCTTGCGCGACAAAAACGAGCTCAAAAACTCTGGTGGCGTACAAGAACATCTTTCTTTCGAAATTGTCTCTACGGCTGGGCAAATCCGTTTTTATGTCTGGGTGCCCAAAATCCTCCAAAGCTTCGTGGAAGGCCAAATCTATTCACAATATCCAACCGTCCAGATTTTCAAGTGCGATTCCGATTACGTCGATAACCGTCACAACCACTCCATTGTATATTCTGCCGAACTCACCCTCACCGAATCGTCCGCCCTCCCCATCAAAACGTTCGATTCTTTCGAAGTTGACCCATTAGCTGGCATCACTGGCACTCTCGCCAAACTCGACAGCGACCATGGCGAAGAAATGTGGGTGCAAATCCTCACTCGCCCCATCGCCGACGATTGGCACAAAACCACCACCGACACCTGGATAAAAATGGTTAAATCTGGAAATACTGGTGGCCTCTTTAGTGGTCTATTCGATACAAAATGGCTCATCCAAGCCCTAGGTGCCCTCTGGAAACCCCCCGAAGGTGGCGAGTCCAAATCCGCAACCGTCGAAATATCCGAACGCGACAAAACTCGTATTGCTAAGGCCGAAGAAAAAGCCACCAAACTCGGCTACGAAGTTAAAATTCGCCTTGCCTATCTCGGCTCCGACGAAATCAACGCCAAGCTCAATATGCAAGCCATCGTAGGCACGTTTAAACAATTCAACTCTACCAACCTTAATGGTTTCAAAATCCTAGGCTCCACATTCGAACCCGAAGCACTCGACGCTTACAAGCTTCGCCAATTCACCGACAATGGTTTTATTCTCAACATTAGCGAGCTAGCCAGCGTTTATCACTTACCGCACACCTCCGTGGAAACCCCCAACATCGTCTGGGCATCTTCCAAAACCGCCGAGCCCCCCTCCAAACTCCCCCTCATCACTGGTAACCCCGCCTCCGACGAAGATATTTCCGCCTTTGGCCTCACCAACTTCCGCGGCATCAATCACCAGTTTGGACTTCTTCGTCGCGACCGCTCCCGCCACGTTTATATCATTGGCCAAACTGGTGCTGGCAAATCTGGTCTCCTTGAGCTCTTTGCTCTCTCGGACATTTTTTACAATCAAGGCTATTGCATCATCGACCCCCACGGTGATTTTGCCATCAACAACCTTCGCTTCATCCCCAAGTCGCGCGTTAAAGACGTTGTCTATTTCAACCCTGCCGACACCGACCATCCAGTAGCTTTCAACCCCCTTGAATTGTCCGATCCAGCCCGCAAGCCCAATGTCAGCTCCGAGGTCATTGGCGTTCTTAAACGCATGTTTGGCGAAAGCTGGGGGCCACGCCTCGAGCATATTCTACGCTACACTCTTCTTGCGCTCCTCGACCGCCCCGAAACCACCCTCCTAGATATTTCACGCATGCTTACCGACAAAGATTTTCGCAAAGAAACTCTCGACTATTGCAAAGACGTTACTGTTCTACAATTCTGGAAACAAGAATTTGGCACCTGGAATGACAAACAAGTCACCGAGTCTATTGCTCCAGTACTCAATAAAGTCGGCGCCTTCACTGCTAACCCCATCATCAGAAATATCATTGGCCAGCCCAAATCTAGTTTCGACGTTAGAAAAATCATGGACGAAGGCAAGATTCTCGTCGTAAATCTCAGTAAAGGCCTCATTGGCGAAGACAATGCTGGCATCCTCGGCGCTTTTCTCGTCACCAAGGTCCAGCTAGCCGCCATGTCTCGCTCTGACATTCCAGATGTCAAAGATAGGCGCCCATTCTATCTATACGTCGACGAGTTCCAAAACTTCGCCACCGATTCTTTCGCCGTCATTTTGTCCGAGGCTCGCAAATACGGCCTAAACCTCACCGTCGCCAACCAATATATTGCTCAAATGACCGACAGCGTCCGCGACGCCGTATTTGGCAACGTTGGCACCACCATTTCCTTCCGCGTCTCCGCCGACGACGCCCCACTTTTAGTCAAACAGTTCGAGCCAACGTTCGACGCTTCCGATTTAATCCAAATGAACAACCGCCACTTCATTATCAGCATGATTATAAACGGTGAAAAAGTTCCTGCTTTCTCCGCTACCACCCTCTCGATTCCAAAACCACCCACCGATAATCTACAGGACATCATCGAAAGCTCTCGCGAAAAGTTCTCTCGCCCACGCGCAGATGTCGAAGCAGAAATCAGAGAAACCATCGAAGCTTCCGAAAAATACAAAAAAGAATTATCTGACACTGGCAGGCAATCAGAAAAACAGGGAATTAAAGAAGCCTCAAAATTCGTCTTTAAGTCTGCCGATATTTCCTCGTCAAAATCCTTCAAACCAGAAGCCGCCAGAACAAAAGCCGAACAAAAACCCTACCATCCCAAGCCTCAAACCCCCCAAGCCGAATTCAAAAAACTCAAACTCTCACCCAACACCGCCGAAGAAAAAACCGACCGCCCCAGTCTCAAAGATTTATCAAAATTAATTGAAGAAAAGGAACTTAGCAGCAAGCTCAAACCACAAGAGGGAATCATCAAAAAAAGGGAATCAAAAAAGCGCAAAAACAAGCACTCTCATAGTTCCCCATCTGCATCTAGCAAAAACGCCAAGTCAACACATTCCGCGCCCACGCCTCCTGCCACAACTTCTTCCACTCCAGCCTTTTTATCCGCCGACAAAGATGGCTACCACTACCTAGACAAAAACCGCCACTCCAAGGAGCCAGAAACTTTCATGTCAATTAGCCACCAAAACTAACTCTCCACACCCTTCCTTTAGCCTTTATACGCGGAGGATATTATAACTGGGGTAACAAAGATTACCCCACAGAAATGGGCGCTCCGCGGAATCGTAGGAGCAGCGGCAACTATTGGTCGTCTACCACCTCTAGTACTACCAGTTCACGCAGCCTAAGTTTCAACTCAGCGAACTTAGGTCCTTCCTATGGGTACAACAAGGGCGACGGCTTTGCTGTCCGTCAAAAGTTGCAAATCTTCACGCAGTCAAAAAACAGCTCGCTCAAACTCAAACTTTAGCCAACCACGCTTCCTACTCGCCGACAATTCATCCATATTTACAATGTCGCACAATATATCTTTTCAGACATAATAAATCTAGCCATCAAACGATAAAGTAATCATCTAAAAAACATAATATAAATCACGTGCACTCTATAATCCCTAACTAAACCCCCATCCCATATTCAAATCAAGAGCCATTTCAAGAAACTAAACGCTTATATATGCAGAAGCAAAATCGCCCAAGAGGAATCATCATGGCGAGCCATGCACTAAAGAAAACTCTCATCACGTCTAATTACTCAGATAGTTCCTAAACGCTCTCAACTCCCAACCAAAAGCCAAATCCAGTAAGTTTCACAACAACCCCACAACTACCGAACTCAACCCGAACAAACCGTCCAAAAACTCCCAAAATCCTCAAAATCTCCCCAAAAGTCCGAATTTTCGCCCAAAATCCATAATTTTGCTAATTCCCTCTTTTTCTCTGTTATTTGCCATATTTTTCGGAAGTTTAACCCGCGCTCAAAAAAACTTTAATTTCACACCTCGTTTTTCGCTGAGAACAAAAACCGAACAAAAGGGGAAATAAACCAAAATCGCTACTAGCCCCAAGCCCATCAGCCATCCCCAGCTCAATCCCAAAGCCACTCGCCATCCAAATCTACCATCCAAGTTGTTCAATCCTAACCTACCATCACGCCATCGCTGCAATTCTTCCCTACTTCCAATACCCTTTTCTTTCCACCCTTACGTCTATATAAGTTATCTCACTAATCCCCTGCCCTTCCAAATATTTTATCATTCTAGCCCCATCTTCCGCACTAACCGCTGGATTTCGGTCTATATTTACTTTCACCACCCCACTCACCCCCTCAATCTCCACATCTACTTCCCTTATTTTATCTTTCGGAATTCTTACTCGCACAACATTATAGCCCAAAAGCGCAAATTCCTCTTCCAAATTAGCAATATATTCCATAAGCCTGCTGCTCAAATTTTCAGAAACCTGCCCCGTCAGCTCATCAATCACCTCAACTTGTGGCTCTTTTGGCAAAACCACCACCTCTTCGCGCATATTTATCCATTCATACCACCCCGTAGCTGCCTTATAAGTCAAAAATCCCATCAACCCCACCAACAAAACCACCAAAAAAGCCGAAGCTATCTTGCGTTTCCTAAATCTCTTTCGTACTCGTTCCCTCTCCGAGTCGCTCTCTGGCCTTTCCCTTTTTGCCACAATTGTTTTACCCACCTGAATTGCCATCACTTACCTCCGCCCACCTCAACTATAATCTCCGCCAATCGTTTCGCCGCACCAACCTTTGCTTCCCTATTAAGTTTCTCGGCAAGTTCTTTTCTTTTTTTCTTATCACCAGCAAGCTCCAATATCATTTTCTTCAACTTACTAGGTTGCTTCACCATCTCCTCATCATAAATCACTTCAAGTGCGCCAAGTTCTCTCAATTTCTCTGCATTTTTTACCTGATGCCCACCAGGCAACCTCTCGAACGGCACCAAAATCACCGCCTTACCCAACGCTTCCAATTCTGCAATCGTTGTCGCCCCAGCCCTAGACACCACCACATCAGCCGCCCCAAGCAACTCATCCATGTTCGAGTTAAACTCCCACATCCTAAAATCACTCTTCAATTTACCATCGCCCCACTTCTCAAACTGTTTAAGTTCCATCATTTGTTCATAACGTTTCCTGCCTGCAATAAGCCCCACGCTAACTTCCTCAAGAAGTTCAGGCAAAAATTGTTTCACTGCCTCATTTATATGCTCCGAGCCTTGGCTTCCACCTGTTATTACCACCAACGGTTTGCTCGAACAAAACCCGAACGCTTCCTTTAATTTTGCCTGACGCGTCTCACTTACTTTTCTAAACTCCACGCCAATCGGCACTCCTACCCACTCCCAATTCTCCCGTCCAGCTTTTTTCTCAAACCTTGCACCCATTGCCACCACCCGCGCTTTTCTCATCAAAATCCTATTCGCCAATCCTGCCGAAACGTCACTCTCGTGTATTATATATGGTATCCTCAAAACCCTTGCCACTATTCCCACAGGAACCCCCACATACCCACCTTTCAAAAACACCACATCAGGCCTATTTTTCTTACCTATCATTCTCGCAAAACTGGTTACAATTCCCATCACGACACCAAACAACCCACAAATATTCTTAAATATCACATCAACAAGCAGCACATCAAGATGCTTCAAATAGTCCCCAATTCCCCACCCTGCATACCTCATAAACTTCCCACTCGCAATCTTTCTCACTCTCATCGGCAAATCACCACCCGCCTCACTTAACGTTGTAATTTTTACAACATTCTTATAATACTTTCTATCTGTCCAAAACTCCACCCTCGCCCTAGGCTTAATCCGCAAAATCTCTCTCACCACGGCAATCGCTGGCGTAACATGCCCACCACTTCCCCCACCTACCACCAAAATCTTCATCTTGCCATCCCCTTCCTCATTATTCTTCTATTATTTCGTCCTTCCCTGTTCTCCTTTAACCTACCACCTTTTAAGTGCGCATTGCTAAACTTCTTCTGCTTAATCTCCTTCTCTCGCCTAGTATAACACGAAAGCTGTAACACCAACCCCAACGCAATTGTTGTAAACATCATACTCGTCCCGCCGTAACTCAATAGCGGCAAAGTTATCCCCGTCAGCGGCATCAAACCCGTCATGGCCATTATATTTATCGCCATCTGTGAAGCCACCCAAGCAAACACCCCCAACGCTATCAACCTTTGCTCGTCATCCGCTCCCATCTCCCCCACCCTAAGTACTCTAAGTAGCAATACCAAAAATATAATCACCACTGTCATTAGCCCCACAAAACCAAACGTTTCCCCCATCACTGCGAACACCGAATCGTTTATACTCTCTGGCAAATAGCCCGTTGCCTGCACACTATTCCCCACCCCCACTCCCATAAAACCGCCTGTGCCAATAGCAATCAACGCATTTTCAATATGGTAATTATTCGCTTCTTCCCCATTTATATAGGTTTGTATCCTTTCCATCCTGTGCGGACTTGTCACTACTGCCACCACCCCCAAAACCACCATCAAGGCACACACCATTCCAAATTTCTTTAGCTCTACTCCACTCATTAATATCATCGTCAAAATTATCGCCACTAGCACCACGCCCGACCCCAAATCCTTTTGTAAAACCACCACAAAAATCAGGCTAATCGCACTTGCAATTCCAGCTGGCAACCAAAAATCGCTCTTATTAATTAACCCCGACTTTTTTCGTTCCGCTGCCAACTGTGCCAAATACACCAATAACCCCAACTTCAAAATCTCTGCTGGTTGAATACTTCCCAGTCCACCCAAGTTTATCCACCTACACGCCCCTAGTTCACACTTAGCTAACCCCAGACCCAATTTGCTCGCCACAAAAAGCAAAAGGCACGCCCCCCACCCCAAAAACAAAATCCACTTACCATATTTTCTTAACTTATCATACGGTAATTTATATGCCACCACAAAAGCTACCACACTCACCGCTACATTAATCAGCTGATGCGTAAAGAAATAATTACTAGGATAATTTAAGCCATACGCAGAGTTCATAAAGTTCACTCTCATTGGTCCAATCGCATAAATCACAATCAACCCCATCAGCAAAAGCACAACGGTCATCACAAGAAGCAATCCATCACTACGATGTTTTCTCATATGCTTATTATATCACAACTCTATACTCGCCAAAATTAGGCAATTCCCGCCGCACTGGCGACAAACAAACCTATTACCGCCGCAATCCCCGCCAACACCCAAAACCTCATTACAATCTTAGCCTCGCCCCACCCTTTTGCCTCCAAATGATGATGTATCGGCGCGCTAATAAACAGCTTATGCTTAAACACCTTCTTCCAAAACATCTGCACCAAACTACTCCCCGCCTCCACCACAAACATCACGCCAATCACTGGCAAAAGCAAAAAACTATTAGTCATCATTGCCACCACCCCCAGCCCAGCCCCTAGCGCAAAACTCCCCACATCGCCCATCATAAACCTCGCTGGCGGCACATTAAACCACACATAGCTAAGCAACCACCCCACTACTGTCAAACAAAATCCAAATAACATCCACTGTCCCTGAAACAGCGCAATTATGCCATATGCCCCATAGGCAATCATCGAAAGCCCTCCCGCTAATCCATCTAGCCCGTCAGATATATTTACGGCGTTGCTTGTAGCCACCACCGCAAACGCAAACAATAACAGCATCCCCAGCGCACCAATTTCCATTCCGCCCACAAACGGCACCATCACCGTAGTCCAACCCAACTTAAAGGCAAAAAACCATCCCAAAACTCCACCCACAACCGAAATCAACGCAAACTTCACTGGCGCCCTCAAGCCAGCCGCACCATGCCCATCACCAAAAACATTTATCAAATCGTCAACCAACCCAATTAGGCTTCCACCCACAAACCCTGCTAGCGGTAGCCACGTCTGCCCCCTATCAAGATTGCAAACTAAAGTTACGGTCATTACGGTCAAAAGCCCAATCACCCCTGCCATCGTCGGAAAATGTCGCTTAAACTTATGCGCATGTAACTTTGTCATCACTGGCAAATCCCCCCCATCTGCCGTAGTTTTCTTTTGTTTCTTCCAAAACTTATACTTATAAGCAAAATATGTATAAATAGGCGTCAAAAACATCGCCAAAAGAAACGCCCCCAAAGTCAAAACCAAACCAAAGAACATTTCGTTATTTATTTCTGTCTTCCACATTCTTTTATTCTACTCCGTTTTTGGTTTAATTTTCAAGTAGTCTATCAAATAATTCGATATTTCGTTAAACATCGGCACTGCCTCACCCAAAGTGTTTGCCACCTCGCCCTCTTTCCATACTCTCAACATCACCACATACTGCGGCTTTTCCCCGTTTGCCCCACCAAACCCCACATAAGTCGACGTACTCTCATCCATCACATACACCCCATTTCTAATTACTTGCGCCGTCCCTGTTTTTCCACCCACAAAATATCCTGGTTTATCTATCCCATAAATCCGTTGCACGTTCCTCGTCCCCCACAGCATATCCCGCATCTGCCTACTTGTGTCCTCACTCACGACTCTCCTCACCGCCCCAGCCTTTTCCTTTTCTACTAATTCCCCGTTCTCTCCAATCACTCCCTTTACAATCGTTGGCGTATAATATTCTCCCCCATTCACTAGTGCACTATACCCAGCCGCCACCTGCATCATTGTTACTAGCAAATTCTGTCCAAACGTCATATTTGCATACATCGAATTACGTCCATCCCCCTCCACTGGGTCGCCTATCAATCCTTCCGCCTCAAAAAGCTCAATCCCCGTCGCTCTTCCTAGCCCAAACTTATTCACATAATAATCATACAGTTTTTTTCTTCCCTCCTCCGTAATATTTTCTGCATCACCACCCAACCATTTCAACGCCTGAATACTCCCAATATTCAAACTCCAATTCAGCGCATATTGCATCGTCCGCACCGCTGCCCCATTTTTACTAGCATTTTCTATCGGCCAACCGTCAATATAGATTCTATCCACATTATAATAAGTTGAGTCCGCCGTCATCACTCCTTCCTCAATTCCTGCCGCAAACGTAAACGCCTTACACACGCTAGCTGGCTCATACGGGTCCTCCGTAACCCTATTTACATATACTTCCGCACTCTCTACCATCCCATAATTCGCAGGGTCATAAGTTGGCAAATTCGCCATCGCCATTATTTCACCCGTATTCGGATTCATCACCACCGCACTAGCCTGGTCTTTCCCTGTTTCAATCAACTTTTCCTGCACAATCCTCTCTACATTACTCTGGATATTCCTGTCAATTGTTAGCACAATCTTCTCCCCATCCTTAGCTGGTATTCTTACATTCTTATCTCCAATCGAAAGCGCCACATTATTCACGTCCGCCACTGTTTTTAATAGCCCATCCTCCCCTCTCAGTTCCTTGTCAAGCGCCCCTTCAACTCCATACTGCCCCTCCCCGTCCGCATTTACAAACCCCAGCGTCCTTGCTGCCAGAGTGCCCTCAGGATATACCCTTTTTGTCGTCTCCTGCAACCACACTGCACTAGGCGACGCTTCCCTAATTCCCTGTGCCAGTTCTCTGCTTACGTTCTTCGCCACCACCAAATAACGCCTTGTCTTATCACTAAATGCCTCTTCCTCCGTCACCGTCAAATACTCCCTAAGCTTCTCGTTAAAAATCACTCTCCCAATTTCTTCCTCATCCGCCGCCATCGGGTCAATAATCACCGTATAAACTCGCTCGTTCATCACCACCGCCACTGGCTCGCTTCCATCCATCATATAAATCTCCCCCCGTTTGGCTTTAATGGTATTTGTTAGCGTATGCTGTTCCTCTGCCTTTGCCGTCCATTCCCCATTTTGAATAATCTGAATCAAAAAGAGTCGCGACAAAATCACCGCCACGACTCCAAACAGTCCAAACTTCAAAAACTTAATCCTATTCATAGTTCTTACGTCAATTATAATCTAATTCACCCAAGTTTGCCAAACATTATTCGGCATAACCCGAAACCGTCGCCGTTTCCATCGCCGCCGCTACTTCATTCGTACTTGCCGTCGCAATGCTCGTAAGCCTTGCTCTCTCTGCCACCAAATCTTCTTTTTTTGCCGTCAATTCTTGTATTTCGCTCTCCACCTTAGACAACTCATAATCATAACTCGTCGCTTTAGTTCCCTGAGTTACATAAATCAATCCTACCACCAACACCAACACACCAAGTATCACGCTCTGCGATACCGAACCCAAAGATTTTGGGGTATGCCTAACAATGTTTCGATTCCGCACCCAAGTCGAATTGGACTCACGCATCAGTTTTATTTTCCTCGCTTTGGTTTATGTTTGTTTTATCCCCCGATTGGTTCATATAACTTAGTCCGAGCCAGGTTGTCTAGCCAGAGCCATAAGTAAGCTAGGCCCAGCTCGGGAAGGTCATATATTTAACACACTCTTTTTTAGACTCCGCAACCAATAGTTGTGGTAGCCCTTTCGGGCCATGTCCTAAAGTACTCCACCCCCATCACACAAAGGTCAAATGGTTAATATTTAATTCCAAACTAGTTAAAGTGCACTTTTATTTTCTGCGCTCTACTCTTGTTAGAAACCACGATTTGCTTAGGCATATTGCCTCCTTTTATGTTTATTTTTGTTGTTTATTTTTAACAATTCCTCGCACTTCAGCGCTCTTTTGAGCGCGGACCAAACTTCCGAAAATTCTAGCGTTCTGCCCCTGTTATTCAGCGTCTTTTTGCCGCCCTCAATTTTGCACTCCTAGCACGTGGATTGTTAACTAACTCCACTTGCCCCGCAACAATCGGATTTTTCGTTATAATCTCCAGTTCCGACTCCTCTCCATACTCACTTGCACTCTTAAAATACTTCTTTACAAGCCTATCCTCAAGACTATGAAACGTAATAATCGCCACTCTCCCCCCAGGTTTTAACACCTTCGGTAGTAGCGGCAAAGTTTTCTCTATCAAGCTCAGTTCCTCATTCACTTCAATCCTAATCGCCTGAAACACTCTTGTAGCAGGATGCACTCTCTTGTGCGCCGACTTATCCTTTATCAAATCAGCCAGTTCTTTCGTCGTTTTTAGTGGCCTTGCGCGTACAATTTCCCTAGCCAGCCTCTTCGCATTCCCTGGTCTTTCTTCCCCATATTTCTCCAAAATCTCGGCCAACTTCCACTCAGGGTATTTGTTCACCACCTGCTCCGCCGTCAACTCCTGACTTTCGTCCATCCTCATGTCTAACGGTCCTTCCCTCAAAAAAGAAAACCCTCGTTCTGCCATGTCTAGTTGCGGTGAAGATACTCCAAAATCCGCCAATACCAAGTCGAAAGTTTTACCACACTCTACTTGCTTCAGCACCAAATTATAAAAGTCGTCTTTTACGATTTCCAAAGGTTCACCAGAGTACTTCCCTTTTAGAAACTCCACCGCAAAAGCGTCTCGGTCACAAAGGACCGCATCTTTATAATTCCGTGTCAAATCCAAAATTTTGCTTGCATGCCCCGCATACCCAGCTGTCAAGTCTAAATACGACTCACCCAGTCTTGGTTCAAGAGCCTGCAATACTTCCGTTAGCATGACAGGTTTATGAAGCTCTTCCATACGGTATATTATACCATATCGCTTCTTCTTTAGTTTAAGGACGCTTAACAAGAAACTTTAGCGTTTTTGTTTTTGCTTAGATTTTTGTTTAATCCTTTACACTATAGATCTACCACAATCTCTTTGGGAAACCCAAGTCATATTGTGGCCGTTGAGAGACTTATTGTGTAAATGGTTGCTAAGAACATCTTGCGACATTCTTAAGAGTTTTAATTGGGAGGTGTTAGTTTTAGAAAGTGCCCACGATTTTGTTGACGCGTATCGCTTAGTTTAACCGCGCGCCAAAACTCCTTGTTAGCCGTCCTCAAACTGTTGTTAATGTACCTTCAGTAGATTTTTATTTTAATTTTTTATTTTATGTTCTACTTGTCATTAGTATAACCATTATGCAGAAAAAAATCAAGCCCCTTTTGGCTTGATTTTTCTATATTTTTTCCACATACCTGTGGAAAAACCTACCCCCTCGGCGGTTCCCCGCCGTCCGCCTCGCCCATCAGCTTCTTCGATTTAATCTCATATCTCAGCCCCGACACTGGCGACACAAAATAATCCTCGTTCAAAAGATTCACAAACATCGTCAAATCTTTGTCGTCCATAATAATAATCGATTTATCGTCGTCCGTCATCAAATCCAATTGCATCTCATCCGAATAGTCTAGCATCTGCTCTTGCGTCATTGCTTCATTCAGGTCCAAGTTTTGTATTTTCTTAAGTAGTGGCTTTCTGTCTTGCAAAAGCGCATTCAGCGTCAACCCCTCCGCAAACGACAATTTATATTTCTCCTGCAACTCCTTTGCCTTAGCCTCAGCAATCACCTGTGCCTTATAGTCATATTGAAACAAGTTTTCAAACTTGGTTTGGTTAAACACCACAATAGTCTTACCCACAATCGCCACCTGGTTATCTTCTGGCATCTTAATTGCCACTTCCGCAGAAAACGGCTCAAAGCTCTCGCCGTTCAATTCCCAGCTAGTTGCACCTTTCAGCGCCGCCGATGCCGAAAGCCCCTTGGCAATATAAAACACCTTCTGCCCATCATCTCCCCCAGGATAGCTAAACTTCGCAATTATTCCCTTTATCTTCTTAAACTCATACTCATTGTCAGAAAAGAAATCAATGTCCTTATACTCGTTTTCAATTAAATGAATCAACGTTTCTGCCCGCCCTACGTTTTCAAGCTTTGTTTTATAAATTACCTTATCCTCACCGTCCGACTTCTCATAAGTTCGGCACTCTAGCCCCTTATCAGCCTCTTTAATCACATAAGAAATCGCCTCTTGCATAAACATAGCTTTCACCGAATTAGTTAGCTTATCACTATACCGCACCTTAAACGGCGTGTAGTTCTTATTAAACAAAAACAATTCCACCGAAACATTATTTTTTATTTCGTCAACTTCGTTTGCCCACTGAAACACATCAAAATCTTCCATTTTTTACCTCACTTAGTTTCGTATATTATAGCATGCCGCCTAATAATCTGGAATCCATGTTTCCTCTTCTGGAAACGGGTCATCAGAAAAATCTTCGTCACCAGAATAGTCATTGCTTCCGTATGGCTCAAACCCAAGCTCCGTCAAAAACCTCGACGGCATAGTATAACTTCGCCCCCCAAAAGAAAACCTACTCTGCGCCCACGTCAAAAACAAATCTTCCATCGCTCGCGTCATCCCCACATACGCTAGTCTCCTCTCCTCCTCAATATCTGCCTCTTCTTCTGCCCTACCACTTGGGAACAATCCTTCCTCCAGCCCCACCACAAACACCACTGGAAATTCCAAACCCTTAGCGGCGTGTAGCGTCATCAGTGTTACCGAATTTACCCCACTACTTTCGTCCGCACTTGACATCAACGCCGCATCCGCCAAAAACTCCTCCAAGGTATCATACAACCCTGCATTATCGGCCAGCACCACCAAGTTGTTTATCCTCTCCTTTCCCGTGGGCGTTCCGTCATCAAGCAGTCCCACAAAATCAAAATACTTCACTACAAGCTCCACAATCTCCGTCGGCGTATCATCAAGAGCTTGCGTCTGCGTCAAAAAGTTTATTAACCTATTCAGGCTTGCTCTAGCTTTTGGGGCAAGCTCCCCAAGTAGCTTCTCGTCTCCAAGCCTCCCCCCTCCGTCAAGGTGCAAAAAAATCTTTTCCAAACTTTTTTCGCCAATCCCACTTAGCACATTTTTTGCCACCCGCTCCAAACTAATCTTATCCCTATAATTTACAATCAAATGCAATATCGCCAAAACGTCCTTCACTTCTCGCCTATCATAAAACCTCACCCCACCCACAATCTTATACGGTATCCGCGTATTTATAAATACTTTCTCAAACGCATAACTCTGCGCATTGGTTCTATAAAGCACCGCAAAATCAGAAAACGGCCGCCCCTCGCTCATCTCTATAATCTTCCTCGCTACAAATCTTGCTTCGTCCGTTTCATCCCTGGTAGTCTTTATTTCCACTGGGTCGCCATCTCCTGCCTCCGTGAACAACTTCTTTTTCGAACGCTGTTTGTTTTGATTTATTATTTTCTGGCTCGCCTCCAAAATATTGCCCGTCGAGCGATAATTTTGTTCCAACTTAATCACCTTCGCCCCAGGAAAATCCCGCTCAAAGTTCAAAATATTGGTAAAATCCGCCCCTCTCCACGAATAAATACTCTGCCAATCATCCCCCACCACGCAAATATTTTTTTCATCATTAATCAAAAGCTTTATCAAATTATACTGCACATTATTCGTATCTTGATATTCATCTATCAAAATGTGCCTAAACCTCTTTCTCCATTTTTCTCGCACCTCTTTATTTTCCCCAAACATCTTAAGTGTTCTCAGTAGCAAATCATCAAAATCCAGCGCCACCGCTTCTGCTTTTTCTTTTTCATATTCAAAAAACACCTTAGCCACCGCTTTTTGGTTTGGATAATACGCTTGCCCTGCAAACTCCTCTGGCGTCATCCCCTCATTTTTGGCCTTAGAAATCATGGCCAGCACCGCTCTTGGTTTCAAACTCTTATTGTCCACTTTTACTCGTTTCATAATGCGTCTTACTAATGTCATTTGGTCTTCCGCATCATAAATCACAAAGTTTTTGTCAAGCCCAGCCGCCTCAAACTCCATCCTCAGTATCCTCACGCACACTCCGTGGAACGTTCCGAGGTACGGCATAAAAGAGCGCGGAATCACAGATACAGAGGCACCTGCTTCTGGCAAATGGTCATTCTCTGTAAGGCCCGCAAAAACGAGTTTCCACAACCTTTCTCTCATCTCTTTCGCTGCCTTGTTCGTAAAGGTAACTGCCAGTATTTCGTTTTCTCTTATGCCGTGTCTAAGCAAATTAGCAATCCTATGCGTCAAAGTCTTAGTTTTTCCCGACCCCGCTCCTGCAAGAATCAATAACGGCCCTTCTAAGGTATTAACCGCCTCTAGCTGTCTTTCGTTTAGCTCGCTCTTCATCTTTTACAACGCCTCAATCTCCGCGCCCAGTTCTTTCAGACGCTCTGCAAAATCCTGATACCCCCGCTTAATCATATAAACATTTCTCAGTATCGACTTCCCTGGTGCCGCTAGCATCGCTAGAAGTATCACCACCGCCGGCCTTAGCGCTGGTGGTGCCATCATCTCCGCCGCACGGAAATTAGTTTCCCCCTCCACATACACTCTGTGCGCATCCAAAAGCTCCACTTTCACATTTAAATTAGCCAACTCCGTAATATATATTGCTCTATTCTCAAACACCCAGTCGTGTATTAATGTCCTTCCTGTCGCCGTCGCCGCAATCACCGAGAAAAACGGTAAATTGTCAATATTAAGCCCAGGGTACGGCATCGGATGGATTTTATCCTCTGGCGCTGTTAATCTCGCTTTCTTAATCCTCAAATCCACCAACTTAGTTCGCCCGTTTCTCGACAAATATTCTTCGCTGCGTTCTATCTTTGCCCCCATACTCTTTAGCACTTCCAGTTCCACTTCCAAAAACTCAATCGGCGCCCTCAAAATTGCAATTTCCGACTTCGTAACTATCCCTGCCGCAATCAAACTCATTGCCTCAATTGGGTCTTCACTTGGGCAGTACTCCACATCCATGTCAATCTTGCGTTTTCCGCGCACCGTCAAATTCGTCGTTCCCACTCCCTCAATCTTCACCCCCAATTTTTCCAAATAAAAGCACAAATCTTGCACCATATAGTTACTCGAGGCTCCCACAATCTTCGTCTCGCCAGGATATTTCGCCGCCGCCATCAAAGCGTTCTCGGTTACCGTATCGCCCCGCTCAATCAGCACAATCTTCTTTTGCTTCAGCTCGCCAGTTTTCTCATCAATCTCCAGTTCCTTGTCTCTATCTACTGTTATCTCATAGAACCCACTCCGTTTTTTCGCATCCACTTCCAATCCAAACTCGCTTAATGCCTTCAAGTGTGGCGTAATTGTTCGACTCCCCAAGGAACACCCCCCAGCATACGGCAACTCAAAACTCCCATATTTATGTAGTAGTGGCCCCATCAACATCAAAATCGAACGAGTTTTTCTAGCCGCTTCTACGTTTATCTTATCCAGCGAATATTCATCTGGTGATATAATCTCCAAATCTTTTCCTCCATTCACCCATTCCAACTTCACCCCAATACTTTCCAAAACCTCAATAATCCTATATACTTCCTCAATTTTTGCTAGCCCCCTAAGTGTTGTCTTGCCTTCGTTTAGAAGCGCCGCGCAAAGTAGTCCCACCGCTGCATTTTTACTGGTGTTTACTGTAATCTTCCCTTTCAGCTCCTTTCCCCCATAAATCACAAAACTTTGAGAAGCGTCATCATAAACAGATAAAATCTGTCTTTTCAGCGTGTCCGACAGCCTTTTTATCATATCAAGCGACACATTTTGTTCGCCCTTTTCAATTCTATGTATAGCCGATTGGCTCGTCCCCACTCTCCTAGCTAACTCTGTCTGCGTCCACCCCTTTTCAAGACGCACTCTCGCCACTGCCTCCCCAATTTTCTGCTGATACGTCTTATTTTGCATTTTCTTCTTCATGTGCCCATTATATCACAGCTTGGTTAAAGTTTATACTCCCAACCTACTTCCTCAAAGATTTTCGCTGTTGTTTTGCGACCATTTAAGTTTTTCATAAACCCAAGGTAAGAAACCACACTCTCCTTTCCTCGCTCTCCCCACGAATACTCTCTAACCGCCTGACGAAAATTACTCTTTACTCGCCGCCCTGCCACAATTCTCCCAGGATAAATCACCGTTCCCAAAAAGCTCATACCTTTTTTGATATTTTGCATATAACGTTTTTTAGGATGCAGTGTCAACCCCAACTCCTTCAAAAACAACTCAATCTTTTCTATATCTTGCTTAGCTTTTTCGTATTGCTCCTCTGGCACTACTATATAAAAATCGTCCACATACCTTCCATAATATTTATATCCAAGCGTAAAAGTTACATACCTATCTAATAAATCCAGATAAATATTCGACAAAAGTTGCGAGCTCAAATTGCCAATTACTATCCCTTTGCCCTCGGGTTGGCAAAACAAACTTTTGCTCCTTGGCAAATCTCGCCAATCTTTCGGCGTGCCTTTTCTTATCACGTCTTTAGTTGGGTCATCAAATATCACCTGCCCCCACAGATATTTTAGTACATTATACACTTTACCTTTTTCCGCAAACTGCCTATCAAGCCCCCAAACCACCCTTTCAAACAATCTATCCCTCGGCAGGCTCATAAAGTACCCTTGTATATCCAGCTTAATTACATATGCTTCCTTAGTATAATTATTACTCGCTCGCCTAAAGTTTTTGGCCGCTCGCTTCACTCCAAACCATGTTCCCTTTCCCACTCTGCAAGAATAACAATCATAAATCAACCTCCTATCCCACCAATCCGCCACCGCATTATACAAAAAATGATGCACTACCCTATCCCTAAACGGCGCCGCAAAAATCTCCCTAATTACTGGTTTGCGCGTTACAAACGCAATGCCCCTACTCGGCTTATAGGTACGATTTATTATCGAATCTCTCAAGTTTATTAAGTTTTCTATCTCGTTCATTTCAAACACGTGTTCGTCCGTCGTTTTTCGCTTTCCTTTTCGTGCTTCAAAATAAGCCTTGTTCAGCTCAACCAGTAGCCATTCATCAAACCCTTCTTTGGGTTTAAGTGTATGCAAGCTCACTTCTTTTTCCCTCCAGCCACCATCGCATTAGCCCTAGTTTCATTCGTCACCTGTGCCGCCTTTTTCACTACTCCTTTCCCATTTAATCTCCGCTCCACGGCACGTTTTACTTCAATCAGTTCCGAACCAATCGATATCGCCACATCTTGCCGCCACTCTTTTAACTCCGTCGCAAACACAATTTCCATTATTAAAAGCGTATCCGTCTCCAGTATCTTTTTCCACCCCTCTGGCTCTTCAATTGCTCCGTTGTTTATCATCATATAATACTTAATCATCTTGCGACTATATTCCGCAATCAAATTACCATTATAATCTCTCTCAAACACCGACATTTTTCTCACCACTTCAAACACTCGCTTTTGGATGTGTCTAAGGCTATCATAAATATCAGGAGCTAGCACGGTCGCCGGCCTCAACACGGTCAAAGCCCGTTCTTGGTCATACTTCATTTCGCCTCTACATTTTTCTATCTCTTCCGTCGAAGCCCTAAAGTTTAGCTCATATACCACCACTTCCCCAGCCTCTTTTTTACCCTTCAAAACATCTGCTTTTTTAAGCTTTTTCTCCAACGCCGCCGTCCCCCTAAACGACAACACACCCCCAGGAAATATTGTCTCCGTATAATCCGTATCTGGCTGTAAGTTTGGCTTCACATTAATTGTTGGCGCAATCAGATAATAATATATCAACAATGAATTCCCAGCCATCTTCATCCATTCTTCCCCGCTTCTAAACAAAATCAAATGGCTAAAGTTTTTCTCCTCCAACCGCTTTACCTCTGCCTTTACTTTTTCATATTTTTGTTTCTTTTGCTGACGAACTAACCGATTTTTCTCGGCTACACTTGTCCCCATTAGTTTGGCTCCTTTAGTTATTTGATAGGTTAGGTCGTCCGCTCAAATCAAAGTCGCCTTACAATTTCATTGTACTTTACTTTTCTGCATTCCGCAAGTGGTTTTGTTCCATCAACGTACAAAAAATCCCCCTTCCCATTCCAAAAATCTGGGGAAGGGGGAAAAGGGGAACGAGCTAGCGAGCGACGCAGCGGACAGCGAACCCGAAGCCCTTGCCGTTCCCATTGGAAGGACCCAAGCCCGCGGAGTAGAAGCCTAGGTTGCGTGAATTGGTAGTACTATAGGTAGTAGATGACCAATAGTAGCCGTAGTACCTACGAACCCGCGGAGCGCCCATAGTGTCTGCATTGTTACCCCAGTCATAATATCCTCCGCGTATAAAGGCTAAAGGAAGGGTGTGGAGGGAGGTATCTTTACTTAAAGATGCGGTTATAGCCAAATTATACCCAGAATCAGCTGATGTATTGGTAAGGAGATTGGTAAAGGAACGGGCACCAGTATT